>NZ_JAHOCB010000065.1:0-13286 GCF_019125875.1 Erysipelatoclostridium sp. MSK.23.31
TTCTACAGAAGCATAAAAAGACTTTAAATCTATAGCCATATATATCCTGTTTTCTGCACTCATCATTCTCACCTCATCTGCCTTTAATTTAATTATTAACACATCATTAGTAATTAAACTGATTCCAAAACGATTATAAAATTTAAAAGTGCGTAATTCAACGAACTACACACTTAAACATTAATTATTTACTTTTAACTGACAAATTAAGGTTTTCATATTTAATTAAGACAACTACTATACGGAGTATATCCTGCATCTATAGTCTTCTTTGTCTTCTTTCACTATTAAATATACAATATACCAAAAGAATCACATTATCATTTATAGGATATACATCTAACCCATTCCATGTACTATATGATTTATGCACTTTTCTATTTATCAATATTAATAAATCTCTCTACGGTCCCCTCAAATTCATTATCCATATAAACCACAATGTCACTATCAGTTCCTGATAAAGTATCTGAATAGTAATGGAAAGTCAATCTAGCTAATAAAATTTTTAAAAATAGATAATTTTAGTATTAGTATCTATATTATTGTCACTATAAAAATTAACTTCTTCTATGAGGACACATAAAACCGCTGCTCCATAATTTTTGAACACTTCTCTGTATTTGCTTTCTAGATTAATACTATCATCTACCTTCTCGATTTCAAGACTTATATCATTTATCAATTCTAGTGAATACCTCAAATCATTTAAATATTCTTTAATCCTATACTCTTTGTCCGCCCAAATAAAAAAAACATTTATACAAAAGTCTTTGCCAAGATGTCCCAAGCGTCTATATATCCGAGTTATCATTATTTTTTAGAAATAAACAATCATTACCTTCTAAAAATATTTAAATTAATTTTGGGTTACTAATAACTTTCCCAGTGGTAAGCACTTTTCGTATTTGCCATAATATCTTGTTAGATGATAAATATAAATTTTCTCAATTCTCTTGATTTCTTTTTTATTAATCCATTTTCAATAAAATGAAACAACTTAGTAAAATCTACTTATGTTCCTTTATTCATATCTGAACTATCATATATTTTCTTCATTTTTAAAATCCACTTTTAATAAATTAAATACTTCAGATAGATCACTTTCCATTGATATAGCATTTTCATACCTTTTAAAATTGCTAAAATATAATCAGCTTTTTTAATGATTATTCCAAAAGATTGTATTTTTTTCTTTTCCCGCACCCATACAGGGTTATAAGATACCTGTTGAATACAGACTGTTCTCATGAAAATTGTCCTCACTTTCCTCTCTAGTATTAAGCCTTTTTCTTTCAATTAAAATATCTTTCTTTTTATATAGCAAAAAAACTTATTTCATTAATTATAATGAAACAAGTTTTTTTAGTTATTTTTACTTTATTAATGATATAAATTATACTTTAATATTTCAGGGAGGAAATATTAATAGTTATTCATCTCTTAAAATTTTGCTACCTAATTTGGCATGAAAGCTAGCATCTTTAGTTGTTTGTATATCAATACCTTTTAACGCCGATACTTTTTCACATATCATAAATAACAATATTATATATTCAAAAGATACAAAGTCTTTCTTTTTCAAACTATTTACATAAAAATCTTTTTTATCAGTTAATTTTGTTCCAATAATAACAATATTATTTGTCCATTGCGATAATACTGTTTTTAATGTCTCCACCCTTGGTTCTACATTAGTATCTAATAAAAATAAATAGGAAGAATCATTGATAGCATTATAAATTCCATGTGTAAACTCTTCAAATTCATAACCAGATACTGGTACTCTTAAAGTTTCTACTAATTTTAAACTTCCTTCTAATGTAATGCCAAATACATCTTTGGTTCCAACTACACGAATATCTTTTGCCTTTACCAATGTCTTTCCATTTTTTTGAATCCACTGCTCTGCATCATCAACGATGCTTATGAGATTATTACTTACATTCTTATAGCTTTGTAAGAATTTTTTATATGCTGTTTGATCAATAATTCCATATGTTTTTGCCCAATACACTCCTAGTAACATTAAGTTAGCAATCGTACATAACATACCTTTTGTTTTGGGTTGTAAATCCCCTTCTTCTCCACATTTAACTGTCAGTATATAATCTGCAACTTCATTTAATACTACTGCATTATCATCTCTACCCGACATAGATGCTATATGGCATCCGTGTTTCTTTGCCCTTTTCATAGCACGATATGTACTTAAACTTGTTCCACTTTGCGATATTCCTATTACTAATGTAGTTTGAGAATTTTGAAAAATATAAGATTCTATTTCAAAGGGATATAAGACTTCTACTGGTATTTGCATATACTTTAACATACATTCTTTCGCTGCCACTCCAGCATGATAACTAGAACCAGAACCAGTAATTATAATTTTTTGATATCTATTTTTTACAACTTCTTTAAATAAGTTCTGGTGATTTTCTACTATTTCCATCATTCTTATGGGTGTTTCACGAATACATTGTTCCATTGTTAACATAGTTACTTTTCTCCTTACAACCTTCTTTTTAACCTAAAATTCCTAAATATGCACCACCAATACCAATAATTGTCATTAATACAATCATAGTAATAGGTTTTATCTTTTTAATAACAATTCCCCAATAAGTAGTTGCGAATACTAACAGTGAAGCTAAGCATGGCATAATTTGATTTAATAAATCAGATACTGTTTGGCTATTAGCACCATCGCTGAACGTATACACAATATTGAGATTTACTAAACTCGCACACATTCCTCCTACTACAAATAGTCCAAGTACAGTAGCTCCCTTTAATAAAACGCTCATCAATCCATTTGATTGCATTTCTGTTAAAAATTTAGTTCCTAAAGAATATCCTACATTCATTAATCCAATACGAATTGCAAAAGCTGGAATATTATAAATTAAGAAGAAGAGAATCGGTCCTAATATATTTCCTTGTAGGGCAAAGGTGGTCCCTACAGCCGTTGCAATAATCTTGAAAGTCCCCCAAAAGAAGGCATCACCAACTCCAGATATCGGTCCCATTAATGCTACTTTTGTTTCATTCACTACTTTGGTATCAAATTCTTTATTTTTAGCGATTTCTTCCTCCATCGCAGAAGCAATTCCTAAGTTAAACGTCATACATTGATTAGTTACATTATAATACTCAAGATGTCTTTTTAATGCTTTAGATGCTTCTTCTTTTTGTGGAAACAGCTTACGTAATACAGGAATCATTGCATATGCAAAGGCAATATTTCCTTGTCTTTCATATCCCCATGAAAAAGAGCAGCCACAAGATCTCAACATTGTTTTATTTAATTCCTTTTTCGTTAATTTAGAAGTCATCATTTATTCCTCCTTCTGTTATCGCAGCTGTTTCTGTTTTATTAATTTCCTGTTTAATAAGAATAATAGCTAATACTGTTCCAAAAATAGCTACCCCTAAAATTGGTAGTTGTGAATACGCAACAACTGCAAATCCACAAATGAAAATATAAATATTTGATTTAGATAACATAGTTCTAGCTAACATACTAAATCCAATTGCTGGCAATAAACCAATAGTTACATTTAATCCTGTTTGTACAAACTCAGGAATAGCATTCAATATATCACTCATAACATCACTGCCAGCTGCAAATGAGACAGTTACTAAAACTCCTAAAATTGCTGCCATCGTTAATCCGCAAGTCCAATGCAATATCTCTATGCCTCTGTAATCACCTTGCTCTGCAAGTTTATCGGCACGTCTTTGAAATAAAGAAACAATGTACCCATAATGAAAATTTTTAAAAATTAAAGCTAATGAAGCAACCGGTAATGCTAAAACCATCGCACTCTCTGCACTTGCTCCAGCATTAATAACAAATGCAGTTCCCAAAATAGTACCTATCATAGCATCAGGTGGAATAACTGCCCCAATAGAAGTAGCCCCTAAAAATGCTAATTCCAATGTTGCTCCTATCACAATTCCAGTTCGTAAATCTCCCATTAACAAACCAACTACAGTTCCGGCCATTATTGGTTGTGTAATAAAATTTCTACCTCCAGCATACTCAATAACTATAAGAGCCGCTGTTACTAGTCCAAGAATTATTGCTGTTCCAATCATTTTATTCTCCTCTCTCTCATTTTAAATATGGTATAGCCTTAACTTCTGGCACACGCTGTATAAATATTTCTACTCCCCTACCTAACATCTGTTGTAATTGTTTTTCTTCTTCAGGCAATACATAAAAGGTTTTAGCTAATTGTTTTCCTCCATCTTTTACCTTGGAATTCCCTAAATTAATCTTTCGGATATTTTCACATCCTTCTAATAATCTATATGCATCTTCTACAGTTTCAACAATTATTAATAGTCGGTATTGATTCGTAACACCACTGTTAATAGCCTTTATAGAATTTTCTATATCTTTCATGACCAGCTTTGTTGAAGGTGGTTTTGCCATATAAATAGCTGTCTTCTTAAGTTCATCCTTCATAATTCCATCATTAGCAATCAATATACAGTTAGCGTTTAAATAGTTAGTCCAACTATAAGCAATCTGCCCATGCAACAAGCGATGGTCTACACGCAACATTAAAATCATATAATCTTCCTCCTCTCTTTAAAATTCATCATTTTGATATGATTTTTTTACAATATCATTGCAATAACATATCATTTGTTTATTTTCTTCTAATAACGCATGTATTTGTTCTTCAATACTTCTATTTTCATTGATAATTTGTAAAATTAATGACATATTCATTCCTGCAATCAAATGAAATACATACGTATTTAATAGTCTAATAAAACTATTATTAACACTACCACCATATATATCAGTGATGACAATTACTTCATCTCCATCATTAAAACTTTCAAATATTTGTTTAACTTCTGCTTCAAATGAAAAATCTTCTTTTGTATATGCTGATATAGTATAAATGTTATTACTATGTCCTACTATAAAAGTAACACTATCTTTCATACCTTCTGCTAACATTCCATGTGAAGCTAAAATTATTCTTCTCATAAATTCCTCCTTTATCCCTACTATTAAAATTCATCCGATCCTACCTTTACACTGATATCATTCTTAATGTATTCGTACAAATAGGCAATCTCATTAATTGGTAAAGTAACTTTATAATGTTCTAAAATAGACGCAAAACATTCATTTACCACCTCAATAAATTCACTATTAGAATTTATAAATCCAGGAATATCATAATATTCTTCTACTGTTTTTTTCGTTACCAAACGTTCAATTAAAAAACAAATGTGCATATTGATTCCCACAATTGTCTTGCTTAGAAATTTGCGTTTTAATCGATGCTGCAAAGCGTTAGTTGCCTCATAAACATAATCTAGTAACTTTTGAGCATTTAATATTGTTAGATTTTCCATAATAGATTGCAATGAGAAATTTTTAAGTAATAACTGATCAAATTGTTCAATTTCTTTAGTACTTAAATATTCTGCTAAAATCTCATTTACCATATTAATATTCTCAAAGTTAATAATTTCTTCTAACGTCACATTTCTAACACCATCTAATTGTAAGTTCATTGGTTTTACTAATAGTTCAACATTATATTGAACAAAAATAGTATCCTTTTTACCATTTTGTAATAATAATTCGTAGTCATAAGCAATCATTTCAACCGCTATTGTTTTTGGTAAACTATCTTTAAATAATCGGCATAGTTTCTCTGCAATAGATATTCCAGCATCACTAGTAAACAAAATTGCTTTATCTTTTTTTGCAATAGAAATCATATGATAATATACTTTGGCTTGTTTACTTACTTCTTCCAATATTGTTTGTACTTTCTTTTTTTGTTTAATCTTATTTCCAATTTCTAAGGCCAATAGCGTGGAAATATTATTAATAATGCCAACATTTGCAAAACCCTCGATTTCTTTTCCTATTTCTTCTAAAGAACCCATATCAACCATTAAGATAATATTTTTGAAATGCCTATTATGTTGAACAAACATATTTAGTTTTTCTATCGTATCATCTACCGAACTATAGATGGGCATATCAATTGCTTCAAATACTTGCATGTTTAGTAAAGTATTTACTGCATCTGCAATAGAACTTGCCGTTGAATACCCATGACACAAAACAACTCCGATAGTATCTAACATTTTTGTGTTCAAGTTATATAACTTCATATTTAATAAAATAAATGATTGTTGAATCATAGAAAGAGAAATACGATAATTATTAGTAATTTGTTTATTAAGCATCTTACAAAGCTGTTCCGATTCATTTCCTATTTGCAATAAATATTCATATAATCTAGTTATCTCTGTGATATGCTCTTTTTCCCAAACGTTTAATCCAGAATTATGATTTTGTTGAAAAATAATTAATCTAGCTAGAACATAAGCAAAATTAATAGGAAAATTAATGATCGTGGAACTTCTTACTGTAGTTAAATAATTTGTAACGAATTTTTCCAATTGTCTAACTCTACAGTCATCGTATGTTTCCTGAAAAACAATAACATCATAGTAGTGTTTAATAATCTTCTTACTTTCTTCTAAAAATTCTTTCTCACTTTTGCAATTTGTATTTAATTGTTCGAATGAATGAATAATATTATTCCACAATGATATAATTTGAATTATCGAACTATCAATTTTAATATCCTTTAACGGCATACATTTTTCTTCCTCACTGGATATCTTAACTGTTGATAACATATAATCAGGTAAATGAAATACATATATATCCAAGTTCTCATTATCAGAATCAACATAAGCATTTGCACAAATAGACTTAACGCATTTTTTTAGTTCTGTTAAATTGTTGTTATACGTTTCTCTAATTAATGAATATAATAGCTTATTAGATATCGAAATATTTTTACCTAAACACTCCTCTTCCTCATAGAAAAAATGTAAAATAAGTTCCTTTTTTTCATCTTCATTTCTTTCAGAAAATGATGGAATATTGCATACTACAGGAATTCTTGATTCCAAAATTTCACACATCTGTTCTTTTTGACTTGGGATACTACTCAGAATAATACGAATATCCTTATATACTCGTTTCTTTCCTTTTTTTCGTAAGAAGGATTTTGATAATAAAAAATCTGCTAATTTTTCTTGCGTATTTTCTGGTAAATATGATACATTTTGAATGTATAAAATTCCATGATCTAAAGTATCCATAATTCCTTCTACTGTTTGTCCGTTGATTTCTGTTCCAAACAAAAACAAATCATAATCTATTTCTTTTTGTTGCTTTGTAACTTTAAGGTATTTAAATTGCGCATTTGATGGTATTATTTCTTGATTTATACAATAGTGATAAATAATTTCCCCTAGATATTTTTTCCCTGTTCCATTTTCCCCAACTAACAATATGGGTAATCCTCCTGGGTATGCGATTGCAGATTTAATTTGTTGTATTACATAGTGCAAACTTCCATCCTTGCCTACTACATTTTCAAAATCCATCCTAATAGAATCTTTACATTTAAGTATTTGGCGCAATTCTAACATACTCATATATTCACTTTGTCTTAATGCTACATGATACTTCTTTTCCAAAATTATTTTACTTAAATAATACACAGGCCTTGAAGTAATTTTTATAGCTGTGCCATTTTTTACCATATCATTTAAGTACATAGAAACTAAAGATCTAGACAGATGTAATGTCTGACTTATATACTTTGTAGTGAAAATATCCAAATTTTTATTGTCAAATTGTTTCGTTATTTCATCTAAATATTTAACAACCTGATGTTTAGAACTATATTGCGCCATAATTTCACCTCCTCTTTCTTATGGCTAAAGTATATTATATATTTTTATTATGAACTGTAGTTACAACCTATTTTGACACTATTTATGCTTAAAACTGCTTTTTTAACACTTAATTGTCCTATAATGGCATGTGTTTATTTTTATTTACACTATTTCATAGTGTAAATAAAAATAAACATTGTAATAAATTTGTGGTAATCTATATTTTAATAAAGGATATTATAATGCGGTTGAATTGACATTTCCGACAGATGTAAGAGAATGTATTATACTTATTGGTAAAGCTACAATTGGAAATGTTGTAAATAAATATTTCAAAATATTTTTCCAATTAAATTAAGAAAGTGAATTAGGAATATATACCGATTGTGTTCTCTTTGTATTATAATATTCAATATATTCTTCCATTGCAATCTTATATGCCACCTATATGAAATTATATTTGATTTGTTTTTTCATGAAATATGGATACCTCTTATTTAATTGATCTTTTTTTATAATATAACTTTATAAAAAAGCATAGTGAGTAGCTAGTACCATACAATTACTACTCACTTGATTTACTTCGATCCAGAAAGATTAAAGTAGAATTATCAAAGTCAGGATATCAAGTTAGCGTTCGAAAAATTCGTCGTATTATGCAAGAAAATGGCCTGGTTTCTAACTATACAGTAAAACAATATAAAATACATAAGAGTACATGCAATAATGATAAAGTAGAAAATATAGTACATCGTGAATTTGATAGAGAAAAAACATTAGATGTAGTAGTAAGTGATCTTACCTATGTAAATGTAGGTGGTTATTGGAATTATATATGTTTACTACTGGATTTATATAATCGAGAAATTATTGGGTATGCAGCAGGTAAACATAAAGATGCAAAATTAGTATATAAGGCCTTCAGCAGAGTACAAAGAAACCTGAATAATATTCAACTATTTCACACAGACAGAGGAAATGAATATAAGAATAGGATAATTGATAAAGTACTAGAAACATTTAATGTTAGTAGATCGTTAAGTGCTAAAGGATGTCCCTATGATAATGCAGCAGCTGAAGCCACCTATAAAATCATAAAAACAGAATTTGCATTTAATAGAATATTTAATAGTTTTGAAGAGCTGGAATTAGAATTATTTGATTATGTAAACTGGTATAATAACATTCGCATTCATGGATCATTAGGATATGTATCACCAGTTGAATATAGGATAAATTCTCTTTGAAATTGTCCTAAAAAGTGTTGACAATCCAAAATGCGACAGGTTCAAGAAATGACTTACTTTACAAATCTGCCTAAGGAGGAATTTGAAAAAAGAAAGATAGAAGATTTGTATTCAAAACGATGGGATATTAAAGTTGCGTACAAAACATTAAAAACTCAATTAGAACTTGAAAGAAATGTATCAACTAATGTTTAAGTTGTACAAACGAGTGTATATGCAAAAGTTTTGTTTTACGCTATATGTAATTGAGTTGAACTTAATAATTAAAAGAAATAAGAATTTGACACTCTCATTTCTTTGTTTCTAAATAATCTATAATATCTATAAGCTGATCAACGATAAATTGAGCATGACTTTGACGTAGTTAATGCATAATGTATAAGTTGTTGACTTGATGATGATGCAAGTGCTATTTTGTAGTTATGTAACTTTAAATAGTCGAGTAGGGAGAAAATATATGGATTGAGTATGGCTTGGTAATCTCTTTTTAAAGAGGCATAATACTTAGTTAATAAATCATTAAATTCTTCTCTTGAAGTTTTTTCATTCCACCAGCCATACACAATATCTCTAAACTTACGATTATCAACACATATCACTTGTTTATATTCATCAAGTAATAAATCAATGTCATATTTTTTATAAAATGCCATAAGTTCATTCATATACATTGTTTCACTATCAAAGATAACACCGTCCATATCAAAGATAACAGTTGTTTTATGATTCATGATTAATAATCTAATGCTTTATAATAACGTCTAATATCAATTGGATGACGTCTACAATGTTCTAAGTGTACATTTAATCTCATAAATGCTGATCTCATCATGATAGGAGATAAAATTCCTCTAAACTCATCACTTATTCCTTTTAATTCATAATCTTTTGTATCAAAAACAGTAACTTTTGCACTGACTCTATGAACAAAGTTTTCTACACGATCCATTTCTGGACGAGTTTTATCTTCACCTTTAATCAAAATAACTGGAATATCTCTTTCAATAACTTCTAATGTTCCATGGAAGAAGTTTGCTGCTGAAATTGGTCTTGTTCGCATCCATTGCATTTCTTCCATAATACACATACCATAGCACACTGCCCAATCTTCTAGGTTTCCTGATGCAACTAAATAAGTAATTGGTTCATCACAATATTGTTTTGCGTATGCTTCCATTTTAGCATCAGCATCTTTATAAATTTGTACAACATTTTCTGGCATGTTTTTAATCTCATTCATCAATTGATCATATTTATCAAATTGTCCCGCATTTTTCATAAAGCGTAATACAACTGAATACCACCAATAATATTCACCACCGAATGTATTTACTAAATAATCAACTTTTTTAGCCAAAGGAGAATTTAAAACTTCAACATATCCCATAACTTTGGCTCCTACTTCATGTGCTTTATCAATAGCTGCTTCAATTTCAATAGTATTACCTGATAATGATGCAATAACTACAATTGATTTTTCATTAAATTTAGCATTCCCTTCATATAAGAAATCAGTTGCATTTTCTAGATAAATTGGTAAATCACAACCAAGTTGTTTAGCAGTATGCATAATTTGTCCTGCATACAATAATGTTCCACCAATTCCAAATAAGAAGATATTTGAATACCCATCTTCACAAACTTTATCAACAATTTTTTCTACTTCAGGGATTAAATTTACTCCATTTTGATGTTCTGTTCTTACTCTGCTTTCATCGAAATTTAACATTTTTCTCTTTGATTCTTCAACTATTTGTATTGCTGATGATGCACCTATAACGTCTGCTCCTGATTTGAAAAATTTTTCTGCTTGTTGATATGTTCGTATTCCTCCAGAAGCTTTTATGCATATATTATCATCTAGAATATTTTTCATTAGTTTAACATCATTTAAATCTGCGCCTCGAAAGCTTCTTCCTGTCGATGTTTTCAAAAAAGTAGGTTTTACACGATTGGCAATATTACAAATTTCTCTTTTTATATTGTCTCTACCTTCAAGTTTACACATTTCTACAATAACTTTTTCAGCTATTCCATATTTCTGGCATATTTCATGAATAGAAAACATTTCTTCTTCTATTTTTTTTAGATTTCCATTTTCAACTGCATTTTGATTTAATACATAATCTATTTCTTTATACCCTATTAATGCATATTCTTTAAATTTATTAACTTTTTCTTCTAATGTTAATACACCTTCTGGAAAATCTATTGCACCGGCAATAATAATATCATCATTCAAAGCATTCACAGCATATTCATATTCTTGCTTTGTTCTAGCAAAAATACAGCGAAATCCATATTTGTTTGCTTTATCCAAATAAGTTTTAAAATCATCTTGAGGATCTCTTATATAGTCTAATTTTTTAGCAATATTTAACATATTTCTTTCCTCCACTTATCAAATAAAAATTTTGATTTTTTATCTGCTTCAAAAGGTTTTCTATAATACACACGATTAACAATTTCAAAAGAAAGCAATCCTGTATAGTTATATTTTTTTAATGTATTTAAATCTTGTGACATGCATCGTGTGCCATCTCCCCATGCCATATGACCAGTTGGATTCCCATCAACAAAATGACAATGAATAATTCTACTTCCAAAAGCTTCAAAATAATCATTTATATTTTCTTTAGCTTTTGCCATTGCTCCTAAATCTAAACAGATTTTTAAATTATCATGATTAACTAAATCGAGAAAATCCTTTAAGTCTGAAATTGTATTCACCAAAATTGATTCCATTGGCTGTAAAGCCTCTATCGCTAAAGGAATATTTTTAGATGCTCCATATTGAGCCAAACGATTCAACATTTTTGCACTTCTTTGTTTTGCATCATCCTTATTTTCTAATAAATACGCCCATCCACTAGTAACAACAACTTGATTCGCATTTATCTCATAAGCAATATCAATCGCATTTTTAAAATAGGCAAATACTCTTTCTTGTTCTTTTGTAGATTTAGCAGCCATATTATTCGGTTTTGGATTTGTTTGTTCTGGACAAACACCAATTACTTTTAATTTATATTTACGTTCCAATTGTCTTAAATTTTCAACTGGATCATACCCATTATAATCCAAATAAAAATGCATCGGTCCTGTCCAAAGTTCAACATATTGAAATCCATTTTCGAAAGACTTTTTAAAAAAATCTTCTAATGTATAAAAACGATAATGACAATTCATTGCACATACATCCATATATATCTCTCCCTTTTCATTTGTAATAAATGATAATGGCAATATGGTATAGGTATACATAATGCCATTATCCATATTATCAATGTATTAATAATTCAAAGCTTTATAATAACGTCTAATATCAATTGGATGACGTCTACAATGTTCTAAGTGTACATTTAATCTCATAAATGCTGATCTCATCATGATAGGAGATAAAATTCCTCTAAACTCATCACTTATTCCTTTTAATTCATAATCTTTTGTATCAAAAACAGTAACTTTTGCACTGACTCTATGAACAAAGTTTTCTACACGATCCATTTCTGGACGAGTTTTATCTTCACCTTTAATCAAAATAACTGGAATATCTCTTTCAATAACTTCTAATGTTCCATGGAAGAAGTTTGCTGCTGAAATTGGTCTTGTTCGCATCCATTGCATTTCTTCCATAATACACATACCATAGCACACTGCCCAATCTTCTAGGTTTCCTGATGCAACTAAATAAGTAATTGGTTCATCACAATATTGTTTTGCGTATGCTTCCATTTTAGCATCAGCATCTTTATAAATTTGTACAACATTTTCTGGCATGTTTTTAATCTCATTCATCAATTGATCATATTTATCAAATTGTCCCGCATTTTTCATAAAGCGTAATACAACTGAATACCACCAATAATATTCACCACCGAATGTATTTACTAAATAATCAACTTTTTTAGCCAAAGGAGAATTTAAAACTTCAACATATCCCATAACTTTGGCTCCTACTTCATGTGCTTTATCAATAGCTGCTTCAATTTCAATAGTATTACCTGATAATGATGCAATAACTACAATTGATTTTTCATTAAATTTAGCATTCCCTTCATATAAGAAATCAGTTGCATTTTCTAGATAAATTGGTAAATCACAACCAAGTTGTTTAGCAGTATGCATAATTTGTCCTGCATACAATAATGTTCCACCAATTCCAAATAAGAAGATATTTGAATACCCATCTTCACAAACTTTATCAACAATTTTTTCTACTTCAGGGATTAAATTTACTCCATTTTGATGTTCTGTTCTTACTCTGCTTTCATCGAAATTTAACATTTTTCT
>NZ_JAHOCB010000066.1:0-12674 GCF_019125875.1 Erysipelatoclostridium sp. MSK.23.31
ATTATGCGCTGATACTGTTGAAAAGGCAAATTCAGGACATCCGGGACTGCCTTTGAGGCTTCAATTCTAATTGATAAATTGTTTAAAAGATCTGGTCTTAAGTTGATAATATTATTGGGAAAATAAAGAAATTAGTCTTTTAATCGGTGATTAACTGTAATAAATAATATAACGAAAAGATGACCAGCTTATTTAACTAGTCATTTTTTTGTTATATAAAATAAATATCGAAATTTATTACCTGGGAAATTGTATTTATTTTCAAAAAGTTGTTATTAGTTCAATAACTCAAAGGATAAAACACCTTTTATTAGTTGATTTTTAATATATGTAAAAATATGATTTTAAAATAGTAGAGGAGTTGGAATAAAAATAACATGATATAAAGGTGATTATTTTGGTTTTGGAGGTTTTTTTAGTGAAAATAAAATTGTTTTTTTTATAATACATTTTTTAAGCAAACTTTTTGACATTATCACATAGTCATTGTATAATCATGGCGTTCATAAATATGGCAAACTCTTTGAAAAAAGAAGTACGCAAAGCTATAGGGCCTTCATCAATTATGATATGGCAGCCAGTTGCATTCATTCGTGTATGTGTACGCTATTTTTATGTGTGCATTTTTTTTGTGCGCATAAAATAGAAACAGCACAGTAAAAATAAATAACGTAACATTGATTTGCAATGCGAGTTAAGCCCATTAAATGGACAAAAATAACAAATAGGAAAGGAGAATTACAATGAAGAAAATACTTGCTTTTTTTCTTGTCGTAGTTGTTTTGCTGGGGTCAACACAGTTAACTATTTATGCTGATAATGAAAGTCAGGGGCAAGAAATAACTACATCAGTTACAAATGGTGAATCAACAAAAAATGAAAACGATTCTTCAATGATAACTAATGAAAAAACAGTTAATAATGAATCAACGTCGCCAGAAAAAACAGCTGATGTTAAGAATTCTTCAATAACGGGTAAAGTAAAACTGATTATTAATACGCAGTATTTTAAAAAGAATATTAGTACTTTGTCAGCACAATTAGCTAATATTGAACAAACTTACACTGGAGAATTAGATTCGACTAAAGAAAATAGTCAAATCTTTGAATTTAAGAATATTGTTAATGGAACATATACTTTAACAATTCAAGGTGATGGTTATGAAACTGTTAGTAAAGAGGTTGTTGTTAATAACAATGAAACTACTGTAAAGTATGTCAATACAAACTCAGTTGCTGATAATATTGAAGGCAATGGATTTGGTACATTTGCATATGGTGATTTTAATAAGGATGGTAAAATTGATAGCAAAGATAAAAAAATATTATCTACTGCCATTTTTAATAATGATAGTTCTAATTCTTTATTAGATATTGATGATAATAATAAAATTGATTTATTAGATTTACACACTTTTACATATGCTTATAGTGATAATGGAACTACTCAAGTTACAAGATTGGAACCAGTTATTGAAACTCAGCCATTGTTAGTAAACAATGTCTCTGTAAATAATGATGAGTTACAAGGAACTTTAGAGGGAAAAATAGAAAATATTTTTAGTGAGACAGCTCAAGAAGAAACGCTTAAGTTAAAGCCGGAAAAAGATGAAGAAATTTCACAAAGTAATCCGATTCAAATGAGTCTTGAAGTTAAAAAGCCAGTAGCAGTTACACAGTTGACGATTCAAGGCACTAAAGAAAATGCAATAACAGAAGGTAGTGTAATTGTTGTCGCTGAGAATGGAGAAGAGATAGAAGCAGTTATTAGTACAGCTAAATCACGTGCTCGCATGGCTTCACGACAAGCAATCGTTCAAGCTGATGGATCAATTGTAATTGATTTAGGAACTCAAATTGCAGTAAAAAAAGTTACGATTAAAGTAACAGGAACATCTTCTAAATCATTAGCAGAAATTTCTAAAGTAGAGTTTTTAAATGGGATGGAAGATCATATTCCTGCTCCAAAATTAGATATTCCGACAGGAATTACAGTTGATGAGTTAGATGAAGAACTCTATATTAAGTGGGATGCATTAAATAACGTTACAGGTTATAAAGTAAAAATAACCTATAATGGTAAGACTGAGGAGCATGCCTCTAATGTCAATTCATTTAATTTAAAATCATTTAACGATAAAGATCTATTAAATGGTAAAACATATAAAATTAGTGTTAAAGCGATTAATGATGCTGATAAAAATTCACTTTGGGAATCAGATTATTCAGCTGCAGTTGAGGCTACACCACAAGCTTCAAAAGTTCCTGATGCACCTGATAATGTAAAAGCAGTTGGTGCTTATCGCTCGATTAATGTATCTTGGAAAGATATGAAGAGTACAGATTCTTACAATGTTTTTTATCGTGAAAAGGGGAATGGCGAGTATATTGAGGCTGTAAGTAAATACGAAGGAACCTCATATACAATCACTTCTTTAAAGGATAATACTAAATATGAAGTATATGTTACTGGTAATAATAAAAAAGGTACAGGGCCAGCTTCTTTAGTAAGTGAAGCAACGACGGTTAATATTTTACCTGCTCAATTACCACAATATAAATTGCTTAATACTTCAAATGGTGAAGGGAAATTATCAAATCATATCAATAATGTTTACTACGGAAATAATGGAGTTACAGAAATCGTAAATAGCCCGTTAGATGAAGTGAGTACGACAACTAATAGCGCTTTAGCTTTAGTAGATGATAACTATAATTCTTATCTACAAATCAATGACTGGGATTTTGGAGTTAGTTATCACCGTAATTGGCGTTTGACGTTTGAATTTGATGATACCTATGAAATGAACTATATTTCATTTGCTGGACCAGTTAATGATAGTAGTATTAATAATATTGGAATTTCATATTATGATGAAAGTGGTAAAGAAGTAGACGCTTCGATCGATGCTTTCAGAAGAAAAACAGATGATAACGGAAGAATTTATTTTATCGCTCATCTTGCGAAACCAATAAAAACTAATAAAGTTAGATTTGGAGTACAAAGTTCAAATCGAACAATGCGTATTTCAGAGTTTAATTTTTATTACTATGATTCATTAGAAGAAGATGTCAATGCTTTATTTACAGATTCATTCCATTTAACTGTAAGAGATGATGTTACTTCTACAACGCTTGATGATTTACAAACTAGATTGAATACACCTGACGAGGTATCCCAAGAATTACATCCATTTAAAGATTTAATTCAGTTAGAGCTTAATCAAGCAAGACAAGTTGTTGAGGGAACTGCACTACAAAATATTCAAGAGATTCATAATGGAATTGCAGCAAGTAAACAAGGAAACCTTGGATTTGGAGGATTAAACTCTTGGCAACCGTTAGGATATGTTACATATCCTGGTGATACATTTATCGTTTATGTAGGTCAAGAAGGAAAACGTAATGGACAAGCTGTGAATTTACAACTTGTATATTCGCAATATCATGCTGAATCAGCTTCGTTTGTTAGTAGTCCAATTAGCTTAAAAGTTGGTAAAAATGAAATCAGTATGAAAGAATTACAGTCTATCGGAGTTGAAAAAGGTGGATCTGTGTATGTTCAATATACTGGTAATTCTAATGAAAAGATTGCTGTTAGAGTATCAGGCGGTGAAAAGATTGCTACATTAGATTTATATCAAGTTAGTGATGAAAATGAACGATTAGAAAAAGTAAAAACTTATCTTCAAAGTTTACAAACACAAATTAATAAAATGGCTTCAAAACACGAAGAACTTCATCGTGATGACAATAGTGTTAACTATGATTATGACGAGAAAAATTGTATTTTAGGAGCTACTGAGATTATGCTTGATCATATGCTGTACTCAGTATCAGGTAAACAAATCATGGCTGGTTTAAAAGGTACAACATTAGATGAAAAGGCAAATCAATTATTAAATTCATTAAATGCAATGGATCAAATGATGGAATTATTCTATCAAAATAAGGGGCTTAATGAAAATGCAGCTGCTATTAATGATCGCTATCCTGCTCAGCATTTAAATATCCGTTATCAAAGAATGTTTGCTGGTGCTTTTATGTACGCTGGTGGAAATCATATCGGAATTGAATGGGGTTCAGTATCTGGTTTATCAAATGGAATTCCATTTGAAGCAGCAGAAAATGGAAAATATTTATCGGGTTCTTTATTTGGTTGGGGAATTGCCCATGAAATTGGACATAACATTAATCAAGGAAGTTATGCAATTGCAGAAATAACTAATAACTATTTCTCATTATTATCACAAAATCGTGATTCTAATGATACAACAAGATTTAAATATCCAGATGTTTATGAAAAAGTAACTTCAAATACGGTTGGAATGTCAAGTAATGTCTTTACACAATTGGCAATGTATTGGCAATTACATTTAGCTTATGATCAAAATTATCATTATAAATTATATGATTCACACGAGGAACAATTAAATTCATTGTTCTTTGCTCGAGTAGATTATTATGCTCGTAATCCTGGGAAGGTGAATATTCCTGAAGGTGGTACTGCATTAAAATTAAACAGTGATGCTCAACAAAACTTTGTACGTTTAGCTTCAGCAGCAGCTAACAAAGATTTAACAGATTTCTTTACAGCATGGGGAATTATTCCAAATGAAGAAACTAAAGCATTTATTAGCCAATTTGAAGCAGAAACAGATAAAATACAATATTTAGATGACGATTCAATGGCTTATCGTTTAGATGGTAAAGCTAGAATGTCTGTAGACACTGAAATTAATGCATCATTATCAAATGACAAAAATAGTAATCAAGTAACATTAACTATTTCTAACACAAATAAAGTCGATGGAGCAATGTTAGGTTATGAAATTTTAAGAAACGGTCAAGCAGTTGGATTTGTAAATGCAGAAACTGGTGAAACAACATTTACAGATACTGTTTCAACTGTTAATAATCGTGTTTTTACTTATTCAATCATTGGATATGATAAATTATTAAATCGAACTGCAGAGTTGACTTTAAAACCAATCAAAATTTCTCATGATGGAAGTCTTGATAAAGATCAATGGCTGATTGAAACTAATCTTATTTCAGATAATGATGAAGCAGTTGGTGATGAAGATTCAACACCATGTTTACCAGAACAAAAAGCAGTAAACGATTTAATTGATAACAATTATCAAAATGTTTATAAAGGGAGTACAGATACAAAACAAGGTGAATTTATTGTTTCACTAAATACTTTGGCTGACATAACCGGGGTTAAATTAACTAACCCGTCATTTAATCAAGTACAGATCTATGTAAGTGATGATAAGGACAACTGGACTTTAGTAAAAGAAGACTCATTAAAAACAGGTGAAGAAAATAAATTATATTTTAGCCAGATTGTTAATGATGAATTAGAAAATAATAAATCATTGGTTTCATATTCAAGTAGTTATATTAAGATTGTTGCTGTTGATGAAAATGATATTAGTTTATCGGAAATTGATGTCTTAGGACCAACAGGTGATAATATTGATATGTCGCAAGAAAATAGTATTGGTATATTAAGCGGTGATTATAAACTAGATGCAAATAATACAATTCCAAAGGGATCATTGATCTTTACAGGAACATATGCTGGAAATCCAGCTTATAATGTTGTGGAATTAAGATATAATAAAGATGAAATTTTAAGTGGCTATCAAGCTATTTTTGCAGAAGATCCTGGAGATGGGGATCTAGCTGATGTTAGTGAAGGAACTTGGATTTATTATTTAATTCCTGAAACTGATGAAACTGGAAAAATCATAGAAAATAGCTTTGGATATCAAGATGATGAAGGAAATTTTGTTAAAGTTGAACTTCCTGGCTCAATTAAACCAGAGTTGTATCGCGTTAACGATGCTCAAACAAATGCTGGTCAACGTTTAGTAAGTGATTCTTTTGAAGTGAAAATTCCAACTGAATTACCTTCAATCACAATCGGAAATCAAAAGAGAGGTGGTAAATAATGAAAAAAATATTTCAATTTTTTATAGCTGTAGTAATGTGTTTATCTTTATCAACTAATATTTATGCTATTAATGATAATGAACACGAAATTACAACAGATAAGCCACATATTATTTTGACACCTAATCAAGCTGGCGATGAGTTGACAGTAAAACTACATTTAAGTCAAGAAATGTTTGAACGTCAAATTGCAACGATGCATTTATCTATTAATACGTCAAAATCAATTCAAGAATATCAAAATGCATTTATGTTGGATGAAGGATTAAAGAAGCTAGCTTCAATATATGATTATAATCTTTCCGAAAATAAAATCGATTTGTTATTATCGAATAAAACTAAGTTATTTGAACAGCAAGAGATTACTTTAGGAACAATTAGAATTGATAGTAATAAAGATTTTGAAATAGAATTTACACCAGCAAAAATTACATATGTATATGTAAATGATAAAGCTGAAAATAGTATAGAATTCGATTGTCCAGCAGTAATATTATCAAGTGTGTCTGGTGGTGACTCAGGAGATAATGGACAAGATCCTGCTGATAAAATAACTGTAGAAACTGTGGTTGAGCACTTAGGTGGGAGTAAATTAGAGCTTGCTGAAGAATCGCAAAAAGTAGTTCAAACAAGCGTGATGAGTTATTTAAATAAACACTATGCAGAAATTTTAGGAAATTTACCTGAGGGAACTGTTATTAAAGCTCAACTTTCATTGAAAAATCTAACAGAAAGTGACATAACGATAGATCAGAAAGATAAGATTGAAAAAGTTTTAGAGGATGGAGCGAAAATATTAGCTTATTACGATATTTCTATTACGGCTACAGCTTATTCAAAAGATGACGTGATCATCCCAGAAATAAATGGTGTAGAAATTAGTGAAATGGCGTCTCCAATCAAATTATCTATGACAATTCCTAGTGAATTTATTAAGAAAAACCGTCAATTTGGAATAGTTAGACTGCACGATAATGAAGCTAATGGCTTAAAATCTAGCTTAGCAAATGAAAATATTATTACTTTTGAGACTGATCGTTTTTCAATCTATACATTAGTCGCTAAGGACTATACACAAGCAGAAGTAAATAAAGATCCAGATGTATTAAATAATTCTATTGTTAAAACTGGTGATGACACTTCATCAATGTTACCAATGATTTTTATGGCAGCTTCATTGTTAGTGATTATTGGAATTTTAGAAATGAAAAGAAGAGAAGTAAATAAACAAAAGTAGTTATAACGAAAAAGAGAAATTATGCTAAATAGGCATTTCTATTTCTCTTTTTTATTTTAATTAGTATTTTTAAATTTCCGACCAATCGGAATAGCTATTTTATTTTTTAAAACTATTTCATTACTTTTTTCGAATAACAATGTGGTTTTGATTAACAATATAGCTCTTGTGAACTTGAATAAATTGATTAACAGCTAATTCATCGAGTAATTGACTAAGTTTTTTCGAAATTTATATTGACCAAGCTGAGTGTGGATAATTAAATAGTAACTAATGATTCAATCCAAATTATTTGATTGATTTTTATTTGAATATAAGAATACCCAATTTTAAAAGTTAAAATTTGTTCAATATTTTTATGCAGGTTTAATAACAAAGAAATAGCGTGATTAAGCTCTGTTTCTAAATCATTTTTTTCCAATAAAGCATAAAGGATGGTAACTTAATGAAAGGAACACTAATTCTTGATTATCAATGATAAATATAATTGAGTGTCTATCCATTTTGGGTGGAGAAAAATTTTTTTCAGGTCATGAATAGATGTAATTTCTTTAAAAATGATTACTTGTTTTTTCAATATATTCAGCAAAACGCATGTCTTTATTAGCTAAAGCTTCTTTTAAGTGATAGGAATCCTGGATTTTAACGCCTTGAGCCTCAATAAATTTGATTGCATAGTATATAAATATCACTGTATGATAGGGCAATCTTTGCAATATTAACTAGCGGTATTTGAATGTCAAATGTTGGTTCCCAGTTAAAAATAATGCGGTAAAATTGTTGGTAATTAAACCATAAATTTTGATTACTGCAATATTTAAAATATTTTTTATCAATGACAATAATTTGTCGATTTCCGTAACCGGCAGTGACAATGATTATTGCAATCATCATAAAAATAATGGCCGGTGAATACAATTCTGGATTTTGTAGATAAAAAATTAAGCTTTTTGAATGTGTTTGAAAAAATGGCATAGAGTAGATCCAGACCCAAAATACTAATAATAAATTCAACTAAAATTCGTTTGTGACTTACTAAACAGCCAATTGTTTTAATAATAATCCCTCCTTACACTTATCATTTTATTACGTTTAATAATTTTATTAATAACTTTGACCTCAATTACTTAAGTATAACCTAAACAGTGGATAAAAAGATAGTTAAAAAAGGGGCTGAAAAGTATTAGGCATATTTATAAATTTTATAGTCATTGTATTTTATTTTAAATAATGGCATAATACTAACAAAGAAGGGATGATCATGATGTTACAACAAGAACGGCATAATCAGATTATTGCTAAACTAGATTTAGAAGGGCAAGTAAGAGTTAGAGATTTAAGTAAGGATTTTAATGTAACCGAAGATTGTATTCGTAAAGATTTAACAATACTAGAAAAAAATGGAAAATTAAAGAGAATTCATGGTGGAGCAACACAGATACGAACTAATCTTCATCGTGTTAATGTCGGTGAGCGAATTGGTTTAAATTCACCTGAAAAGAAGCTTATTGCTCAAAAAGCAGTTGAAATAATTGAGCCAGGAACAATGGTTTTTTTAGGAATTTCAACAATTAATATTGAGTTGGCAAAACTTATCTATCAGCGTGATATGAACGTAACGGTTGTAACTAATATGATTGAATTGATCAATATTTTTAGAGGTGAATGTCGAGCAAGATTGATTTTTATTGGTGGAGAATTTAATAATCCTAAAGACGGATTCTTAGGTGCAATTACTATAGACCAAATAAAGAGTTATAAATTTGACTTGTCATTTTTAGGTGTGGTTGGAATTGACTTACATTCAGGAAATATTACAACTTATGATATCGATGATGGATTAACTAAAAAGCAAGTGATTAATTCTAGTAAAAAGAGTTATATGTTGGCTGAAACGGCAAAATTAAAATTAGACGGGAATTATGTTTTTTCTCATATAGATGATTTTACGGGAATTATTTGTGAAAAGGCGGTAACGCTTCAACAACGGGAACTTATTAATAAATATGGATTAGATATTTTATGATAAAGTGGTTTAAAGCCACTTTTTTATTATTTTTTATTGAAAATATATTGAAAAATATTGTATATGTATTATAATTCAATTACAAACAATAAAAAACGATAAAAAATGAGATGAGGAGAATTAGCTATGGATAATTTAGAACAAACTCCAAGAATTACTTTATTAAAGGAAAAAATGTTAAATGAACCACGTTATGTTTCAATTGAACAGGCACGAATTATAACGAGGATTTATCAAGAAAATGAAAGCTTATCAATTCCTAAAAAAAGAGCGTTATCTTTGAAAGCAGCATTAGAAGAATTAGAAATTGGCGTAGAAAAAGAAGAGTTGATTGTTGGGAATCGCACTAAAGGTGTTAGGTACGGAGTAGTATTTCCAGAAAGTGGATGTTCTTGGGTTAACAAAGAGTTTGAGACTTTACCAACAAGACCACAAGATAAATTCCGAATAAAAAAGGAAGATGTAAAAGAATTTAAGGAGATAATTTATCCATATTGGCAAGACCGTTCATTGGAAGATGTCATAAAAGAGAATTATGGTGAGGAAATTAATGCAATTGCTAAAGTTGTTAAAATTAATCAAAAAGATCATGCTCAAGGACACATTTGTCCAGATACGAAGACTTGGCTAGAGCTTGGACCAAAAGGATTGATGACAAAAGCTTATGAAAAGTTAAAAAATTGTGATGAAAATCAAAAGGAATTTTATGAATGTACAATTATTGTTTTAGAAGGTGTCTGCCATTTTATGATGCGTTATCATGATTATATTTTGACAATGTTGGAAAGTCTGGAAGATGATAATAAGAAATCTTTACAAAGGGTTGCAGACATTTGTGCAAATCTTGCTAGTCGACCTGCTCAGTCATTTCATGAGGCTGTACAATCACTTTGGTTTTTATTTGTTGTTCTACACATGGAGTCTAATGCATCATCATTTTCTCCTGGAAGAATGGATCAATATCTTTATCCTTATTATCAAAAAGATATTGAAAAAGGAATTATATCAAAGCAAGAGGCATTAGAAATATTAGAGTGTTTGTGGTTAAAGTTTAATCAAATTGTGTATTTGAGGAATCAGCACAGTGCAAAATATTTTGCTGGTTTTCCAATCGGATTTAATATAGCGATTGGTGGAATTGATGAAAATGGATGCAATATTTATAATGAGTTATCACTACTGTTATTAAAAGCACAATACCATCTAGGATTACCACAACCTAATTTATCAGTAAGATTAAATAAAAATTCTTCACATGAACTAATACAGGAAGCAATCAAAGTAGTTGCTAAAGGTAGTGGGATGCCACAGTTCTTTAATGATGAGGCAATTGTAAATAGTATGATTAAAGATTTAGGTATTGAAGAAAAAGATGCAAGAAATTATGCAATTGTTGGATGTGTTGAATTAACGACACATGGAAACAATTTGGGCTGGTCTGATGCTGCAATGTTCAATTTAAATAAAGCGCTGGAATTAACTATGAATCATGGAAAATGTCTTTTAACTAATGAACCAATAGGTTTGGATCTTGGAAGTATTGAAACCTATGAGAGTTTTGAGGATTTGGAAAATGCTTTTCAAAAACAAATTGATTATTTTATAGAAAAAATGATGAAAGCTGAGATTGTTGTAGAAAAAGCTCATCAAGATTGCTTGCCGACAGCTTTTTTATCAACGGTCATTGATTCTTGTTTGGAAAAGGGAGTAGATGTAACACGTGGTGGGGCAAAATACAATCTTTCAGGGATTCAGATGATACAAATTGCAAATTTAGCTGATTCACTTGCAGCAATCAAGGTACTCGTATATGATGAAAAGATGATTACCAGACATGAATTATTAGAAGCATTACAAGCAGATTTTAAAGGATATGAAATTATCCAAACGATGCTTTTAAATAAAGTACCGAAGTATGGCAATGATGTAAAATGGGTCGATGAATTAGGGGCTAAATGGGCTGGTTATTTTAGGGAAAGAATGAAAGATTATACAAATTATCGCGGTGGTCTATATCATACCGGAATGTATACAGTAAGTGCTCATGTTCCAATGGGTGAAAATGTAGGTGCATCACCTGATGGTAGAAATGCTTTGACACCATTAGCTGATGGTGGAATGTCACCAGTTTATGGAAGAGATATGGCAGGACCAACTGCAGTTTTAAAATCGGTATCACGTATGAAGGATTCGTATACAACAAATGGGGGCTTGTTAAATATGAAATTTTTACCAGAGTTTTTTAAAACTGAAACAGGAATGATGAAATTTGAAAACTTTTTAAGAGCCTTTGTAGATTTAAAAATTCCACATATTCAATTCAATGTAGTACGACGTGAAGATTTGTTGGATGCGAAGCTCCATCCGGAACAACATAGGTCATTAACGATTCGGGTTGCAGGATATACAGCTTATTTTGTAGAACTGGCTGGTAAGCTGCAAGATGAGATTATTGAAAGGACGGCTTATGAAGATATCTAAAGCTTTAGTATTTGATATCAAAAGATTTGCTGTTCATGACGGATATGGATTAAGAACAACAGTTTTTTTTAAAGGCTGTCCATTAAGGTGCAAATGGTGTCAAAATCCAGAAGGATTATCATCTCAAAGAAGACTAATATATTTTGAAAATAGTTGTATTCATTGTCAAAGATGTGTGGAGTTTTCTAAAAAAAATCAAATTAAATATGAAAATAATCGTCCGTATTTCAATTTGCAATATGAAGGAACTTTTGATAATTTGGTAAAAGCTTGTCCAGGTAATGCTATTCGTTATGATAGTGAAGCGTATGATATAAAACAATTAATGGAAAAAATCAAGGAAGATAGGGTGTTTTTTAGAGATGATGGTGGTGTGACATTCTCTGGAGGGGAACCGCTTATGCAAGGAGAATTCTTGTATGAGATTTTAAAAGCTTGTCAAGAAGAGAAAATTCATACTGCGATTGAAACAACTATGTATGGATCATTAGAATTAATCAAAAAAATACTCCCATATCTTGATTTAATATATATTGATTTAAAAGTTTTTGATGAAAAGAGACACATGGAATTAACTAACGTTTCATCAAAAATGATAAAACAGCATATTGAATATATTTTAGAAAGTGAATATAGAAACAAAGTTATAATCAGAACACCGTTGATACCGACAATGACGGCGACTGATCATAATATAAAAAGTATTGCAAATTTTCTTGTTAATATTTATCCAGAAGTTAAATACGAATTGTTGAATTACAATCCATTAGCTTTTGCAAAATATGAATTAGTTGATCTGGAATATGAAGTTGATAAACAATTGAAGATGTTTGATAAAGAACAGATGGAACATTTTCATCAGTTAGTTTATCAAACAGGTTTAAAAAATTTAATCATAGAATAAGGAGAAGATAAAAATGGAATTTATTATTGATACTGTGAATTTAGAGGAAATTAAAGATGCTA
>NZ_JAHOCB010000067.1:0-12536 GCF_019125875.1 Erysipelatoclostridium sp. MSK.23.31
CGTATGCTCAACTGACTTAAGTCTATATGTTCAAATTTTCAATTTGAACAGGTAAACAAAAAAGATACGAAAATTTCGTATCTTAATATGCTTTTGCAAAATACACAACCTTTTTAGCTGGTTTACCACAAATAGGACAAACATCACCAAATGCTTCTTCCTCTTCTTTAATACATCGGCTGGTTGCTCCAGTTTCTTCTTTGATTTTAACTTCACAAGCCTCATCACCGCACCACATCATTTTGATATAACCGCCTTTAGTTTCCAATGTAGTTTTAAATTCATCATATGTGTTAACTTGACGAATATTTGAATTGCGATGATTTAATGCTTTTTGATACATTTCATCATGAATTGTGTCTAAAAGGGTTTCAATTGTATTAATTAGTTCTTGATCTAATGCATACTTCTCTTTAGTTCCATCATTACGTTTTGCAATTACACAAGCATTATTTTCTATATCCTTAGGACCAATTTCTAATCTTAATGGTACGCCACGCATCTCTGCTTCCGAGAACTTCCATCCTGGTGATTTATCACTTGCATCAACTTTAACTCTTATTCCAGCTTCTTTTAGCTGTTTTTCAATTTCATAAGCTTTATCTAAAACCCCTGCTTTTTGTTGTTGAATTGGAATAATCATTACTTGAGTCGGTGCCACCCGTGGCGGTAAAACTAAACCATTATTATCACCATGAACCATGATAATTGCTCCTAACAATCTTGTTGAAACTCCCCAAGATGTTTGATAAACATATTCTAATTTATTTTCTTTTGATAAAAATTTCATATCAAACGCTTTAGCAAAACCTTGTCCAAAATAATGACTAGTGCCTGACTGTAAAGCTTTACCATCATGCATTAGTGCTTCAATCGTATAAGTTTCTTCAGCTCCTGCAAATTTTTCACGTTCAGTTTTCCGTCCCGTTAGCATTGGGATTGCTAATAAGTTTTTAGCAGTATCTTCATAGATTTCTAACATTTGCAATGTTTCAGCCCGAGCTTCTGTTTCACTCGCATGAACAGTATGACCTTCTTGCCATAAAAATTCAGATCCTCTTAAAAATGGTCTTGTCGTTTTTTCCCAACGTACTACCGAACACCATTGATTATATAATTTTGGTAAATCACGATATGAATTAACTATTTTAGCATAATGCTCACAAAAAAGTGTTTCTGAAGTAGGACGAATGATCAAATTTTCTTCTAGATCATCTAACCCACCTTTCGTTACTATTGCGCATTCTGGTGCAAATCCTTCAACGTGATCAGATTCTTTTTGTAATAATGATTGTGGAATAAGCATCGGCATATAAACATTCTCATGTCCTGTTTCTTTAAAACGTTTATCCATGTATTGTTGGATTGCTTCCCACATCGCATAACTATATGGTCGATAGATAATAAATCCTTTTACGCTGCTGTAATCCATTAATTCTGCTTTACGACAGACATCAGTATACCACTGAGCAAAATCGTCTTCCATCGCCGTTATTGCATCATTTTTCTTATTATTTGCCATTATTTCTCCTCATTTCATTATAATCTTTCCCTATTTTACTATTAATAAAGTGATTATTCAATAGCAATCTTTGTTTCTTTGTTCTTCCGTGAAAGAATAATTTTATGATCAATTCGCTCTTTCAATTCACTAACATGCGAAATGATTCCAATTAATTTACCATCTTGTTGAATATCAATCAAACAGTCAATTGCTTGATCTAATGATTGACTATCCAAAGAACCAAAGCCCTCATCAATAAATAAAGTATTTAATTCTATCCCTCCAGCATAACCTTGAATCATTTTAGAAAGCCCTAAAGCTAAAGATAATGCCGCTTTAAAAGACTCTCCACCCGACAATGTTTTAACATCACGTAAAAGTCCACTTTCTAAATCAAGAACATCTAATTCCAGTCCTTGCTTTCCTGCCCCTTTAGAGCGGTTATCACGACGATAAAGCTGATAGCGTCCTTGCGACATACGTTTTAGCAGGGTATTAGCATAAACTAGAATATTTTCAAAATATGCCGCTAAAACATAACGTTCAAATGAAATTCGATAGCTGTTTTTTCCAGATGTAACCTCACTTAAATCTAAATAACATTGATAAATATCATGGCTATTACTTAATTCCTGATCAATATTTTTAATATTCTTGATTGTACTGGTTACTGTCATTAATTGGGCATTTAAATTATTTAAAATATTTAAAGCAGAATCTAATTTTTGTTTTAAAATAATTAGTTTTTCTTTTACGACTTCAACATCTATAACTTCAATTCCCTTTAATTCAAGTTGCAATTCATGAATTTGTTTATTCAAAGAATCCTTGGCAATTAAATAAGCCTGATACTCCTTTTCTTTATTTTCAAGCTGACTGACGTTTTTAATAATCTCTAAAAATTCCTTTTCATCTGTAAATAAACTATTCAGTTTCCCACGATATTCTCTTAGTACTTGCTGATAATTATTTTCCTCATCTTTGATTTGCTGGCAATACGACCTATTTTGAGCTTCCAATTGAATAATCTGTTCATTTATAGAACGGTATTTTTCTTCAATATCTTTAATTATTTTAGTCAAACCTAACAATTCTTTTTGCTTTTCTTCAATTTGCTGATCAACCTGATGATGCGTTAAATCTTTTAATTGTTTATTTTGTTCCATTCGTCCAATGACTTGATTTAATTGATCTTTATAAGCTTGTACTTGTGCATTATTTTTTTGAATATTCTGTTCTAATAAATCTAGATCCTTCTGATGATTAGCTAAACTTATTTTTAAGTTATTTAAATAAATAATTTCATTATCCAATTCTTTAGCCTGTTTTAATAATTTATTTTCATCGATATTGATCTTTCCTAATACTTTAATAAAAACTTCTTTCCCCAATTCTTCTTCAATTCCTAAGCGCTGACAATCATTTTCCATTTGTTTCTTTAATAAAGTAACTTCTTGCTGTTTTAATATTAAAGCATTATAAATATCATTTCGTGTTTCGCTACACTTATCAAAATTCTTTTTTGCTTTTTTTAAATCTTCTTGATAAACTATTTTTTGATCAAAATCTGCCAATTGTGGATGGTTTAAAGAACCACAAACAGGACACGGCTCATTTTCCTTTAAACTGCTTGCTAAAATACCAGCCTGGCTTGATCTAAAATGATGTTCCATTTGATCATATTTATTTTTTTCATTCAAATATTTTTCTTCAATTTTTTGATACTGTTCACGAAGCTCATAACAATGTTCCTCTTCTCTTAAAAATTTATCATAATCAGAGCTTAAGTTATGAATCTCAAGTTTATGAGCATGAATTTTTTGATAATTTTGATTTATCAACTCATAATCACCCTTAAGTTTATCTAAATGAGCAATACTATTACTATCTCGTTCGATAATTTTAGCACTTTTTTGTAATCTATCATTTAAACCGATATTTTTACTCTCAATTACTTTAATCTGTTTCCTTAAGTTATTTCCCTGATTTAAATCTTTTTGATATACTAAAACATTTTGTTTTAGTTCTACCATTTTTTCTAATTCAATTTGTCCCTGAGCAACTTCATCGTGATATTTAGAGACTAAAGCATACTGTTTCTCCTGCTTTTTTAAATCATTTTTTGCAAATGATAAGCGTTCATTTAAGACTTTTTCTTTTTCTCTTAGCTTAGCTAATTTAGTTTTACTACTAATCATTAGTGAATAGATATTTTGAAGTTGATTGGCTCTTTTTAAATCTTTGATCATCTTCTCTAATTCTCGATAATAATCCTCTTTGCTTAAATAATTCGATAGCTGGATTTTTAAATCATCTAGATATTCTAAGCGACGATTATTTATCTCAATGACATTTAGCTCTTTTGCCTTTTGCTCATAATATTGTGCATTTTGCTGGTACTCCATCGCTTTAATCTTTATCTTTTTTTCTAGTGAATCCAAATATTCATCTAAATCAATTTTCTCATCTTCTACATCAAGACTCTTTAACAACATCTCTCTTTGTTTAAAAAGTAAATCATATTTACTCTTATATTCTTTAACTCGCAATTTCAGCTGTTCTTCTAAGCATCTAAAATTATCTGTCTTAAATAAATTGCGTAATACTTTTTCTCGCTCTTCACTCCCTGCATAAATAAGTTTTGTAAATTCACCTTGGGCAATCATAGCAATTTGTTTAAATTGCTTATCATCGATTCCCAGGATTTCTTTAATTTTATAATTAACTTCTTTGATTCCTTCTATCATTTTACCACCCGGCAATGTTAATAATGCAGTGGGTAACTTAGGTGTTTTTTTACCTTCTAATAAATATCGTGGTGACCGCTTAATTAAATAATGCTGATTATGTAAAATAAAATCAAGTTCAACAAAAGTAGGAGTATCATGATTAGCTTGGTCACTTCGAAATTGTTCACTACTACGTTCACTCCCACTTGATACTCCATACAAAGCAAACATAATAGCATCAAAAATCATTGTTTTTCCAGCTCCAGTAGGACCAGTAATCAAAAATAAACCATCTTGAATAAATGGCTCAAAATCAATTGTCACTACTTGATGATACGGCCCAAATGCTGACATAGTAAGACGATTAGGCAACATTTTCTTTCCCTCCCATCATGATTTCTGTAACAATCTGTTTGGCTTCAGCACTTAGTTCTGTACCTTTTATTTTTTGATAAAATTGTTCAAATAAAGCAACTGAATCAAGTTTTTCAAATCCAGGATCAGCTTTAGTATTATTACTCGTTTCATTACTTATTAGTTTTGGATAAGTAATCTGCAATACATTTGAAAATTTTGTTCTTAAATAATCAATCGCATTAGGCACTAACATTGAATCTGTTAATTCAACTGCAATAAAATCATTATTATTAATGGCAAACGAATCTGCCATGATTTCATCAAAACTCCCAGTGATTTTAATTAAGTCTTGTTTAGGCTGTAATGATACAAGCTGATAGGATACTTTTTTATTATCAATCGTTACCTCAACTATACTTTTAGTTTGATTAACTTCGTCAAAAGAATAACGCATTAAACTGCCACTATAGCGAATAGTTTCAGTTGATATTTTTTGAGGTGCATGGATATGCCCCAAAGCTACATAATCAAATTGTTTAACTAATGAAACATCAATAATTTCCGTTCCACCTACACTTAATACTGTTTCACTTTCACTTCGCATAACTTCACTATTTCCAGCAATAAATTGATGGGTAATTAAAACATTCGGTTTAGTAAAATCTATTTTTTGATGTTCAAGATAACATCGAAAAGCATCCTGATATGTAACAATTTGTTCATCTTCATACAAATAGCGAATATAAGATGGTTTAAAAAAAGGCATTAAATAAAAATTAACCCCTTCAATTTCTATCGGCTTCATTTGTTTAGCCGGATATGCTTCAATATACAATCCTTCTTGTCTTAGCAATCCGCTAACAAAACTTAATCGACTCGCACTATCATGGTTTCCCGCTATCATCAAAACTTTTTTGTGATACTTTAAAATAACTTTTGTTAAAAAATCATTTAAAACATCAATAGCTTCATTACTAGGAACACTCCGATCATAAATATCTCCAGCCATGACTAAAACGTCTATTTCGTTATCGACTAAATAATCACAAACTTGATTCAGTAAATCAGCTTGAATTTCTAATAAATTTTGTTGATATAACAACTTTCCTAAATGAATATCACTAATATGAACAAATCTCATTATTTTCCTCCTTATAATTTAATTAAATAAACCTCTTTAATTGTTTCACCGGCTTCAAAATCTTTCCGATATTTTTTAGGTATTTCTACTGTTTCTAAATATTGTGCTTGTAATTTTAAAATCGTTTTTTTAGAAGCTAAATTATTTGGTGAACAAGTAATTATCAGTTCCTTAAACCCTAGTTTTAAGGCTATTGGTTTTATTAACTGGACTCCTTGATACGCATAATAATGCCCACGAAATTCGGGCTCAACAGTATAACCAATATGTCCATCATAGTATCGTTCTTCACAACTACCTTCTCGTAAAGTCATTCGCCCCACAATTTCATTGTTTACTTTCATTAAAAAAATATAATATGGTTTCCAGCCAGCTGGTAAATCTTTATCAATATATATTTGTTTTTCTAACTGCATCTCTATCACCTTAACACATTATATCATAAATACCATTTTGATGAGGATGAATATTATTACTTTGACTGACAATATTTGGTTTTATAATCAGCATATCTAAACACAATTTAGTCAATTTATGGTAGAATCAAAGAAAGGGGTTGAAACCAATGAAATTTAAACGGCTCGATCGGGTAGATTATCAAGTATCGATCATTACAATCATAATTGTTTGTGCATCCTTTTTTTGTGTCTATATTTTTAATTATAAAATCACTCACGATGATATGATCTATAGTCTAAAAGAACGTTCAAACACGATATATCATTATGTAGAAAATTATTTAGACAAAGATACTTTTAATCATAATTTTTCTCTTGATATGAAAAATGATACTTATAAACAAATAAAACAAAAATTAGAAGATGTAAAAAATGCAACAAATGTTTTGTATCTCTATACTGCAAAAATGACAGATGAAGGCGAATATATCTATCTTGTCGATGGACTGCCAACTGCAAGTCCAGATTTTCGTTATCCTGGAGATAAAATTGAAAAAGAAATAATTCCTGAGCTTAAAGCAGCATTAAAAAATAAAATTATTTTGCCAGATCAGATTAAGGAAACTACCTGGGGTCCCATTTTTGTTTCATATTACCCTATACACGACGAAGGAAAAGTAGTTGGCGTGCTAGGAATTGAATTTGATGCTAGTCATCAATTTGAAGCCTTTAAACAAATTCGAATTATTACACCGTTGATTGCCATTATGGCTAGTCTTATCGCTACTATCATTGCCGTTCTATCATTTAGAAGAATTTCAAATCCTCGTTTTAAAGATATGGCTAATACTGATTACTTAACAAATTTACATAATCGGAATGCTTTTGAAATAGATTTTGAAAACTTATCAACACATAAGCACAATACCGGAATAATTATTACCGATCTTAATGATCTAAAAAAAATCAATGATACATATGGACATCGTACTGGTGATGAATATATTAAAAAAGTTGCTAAAATTCTTGAAAAACATGTCCAAAAAAATACAGTTTATCGTTTTGGCGGGGATGAATTTATCATTCTTATTCATCATGATGCCAAACAGCAAATCAAAGCTGTTGTAACAGCAATTCAAACAGAGCTTTCAAAACAAACTGATGAAAAATTATCAATCTCTATTGGTTTTGCTGTTTATGATCCTAAAATTGATCATGATTTAAAGGATACATTCAAACGCGCAGATGCTAAAATGTATACAAATAAAAAACTAAATAAAGAAAAAAATAAGTTTGGGGATTAATCCTCAAACTTATTTTTAGTTATTAACTCAATAATTTTATCAGTAATATTTTCTAAAGTATCATCATTAACAATACGATGATCACAAGCTTCAAGATAAAGCTGATGCCGTTGTTTATCTAATTCATATAGTTTCTGTGGGCCCTCTTTTAACAAAGGACGACTTGTAACTTGAACATCCGTTAAAATATTATCAATAGGTCGATCAATATAAATGATTATTCCATTTTGCTTTAAATATTTAATATTTTCAGGTCTTAAAACAACCCCTCCACCAGTTGAAATAATATGCCCATTTAAGTCGGAAACATCTTTACATCCAGCAGTTTCATTATTCCTAAAATATGTTTCACTAACTTCAAACATCTCTGGAATTGTTTGATGATATTTTTCAACAATATATTCGTCAATGTCAATAACTGGTCTGTTTAATTTTTCACCAAGCATTCTAGATAAAGTAGTTTTACCACATCCCATAATGCCAATTAATACAATATTTTTCATCTTTTCTCCCTATGCATGATGGTAATTGCCTAAGACTCTTAAGGTAAGACAATTTGTTTTCATTTGTTCTAATGCCAATTTGACATTATCATCATGAAGACTACCTTCAAAATCAATATAAAAATAATATTGCCAACGTTTATCCTTTATAGGACGCGACTCAATTCTTGATAAATTTATTTGGTGATCTTTAATTGCTTTTAACACCCCATATAAAGCCCCAACTTTATGCTGTAATGTAAATACAATACTCACCCGATCAGTTTGAGGATGATCTTCAAGATGTTTAGCAAAAATAATAAATCTAGTATTATTAGTTTTTTCATTATGAATGTTTTCCTGTAATACTTCTAAATCATACAGTTTTGCAGCCACTTTTGAAGCAATCGCTCCTTTAGATAAATCATTACATTCACTTACATACTTTGCTGCTGCAGCTGTATTCGAAAAGTCTTGAGACAACATTTGAGGATTATTTCTTAAAAAATCAGCTGACTGCTGAATTCCTTGGGGATGACTATAGACTGTTTTGATATTTTCAATTTTAGCCCCCTTAATCCCTAATAAATGTTGTGAAATACAGACACTGTGCTCACCAACAATATAGAAATCGTAATCCCGAACTAAATCATAATTATCATTAATTGCTCCAGTTGAAGAATTTTCTAGAGGAACAATCCCATAATCAATTTCCGCATTTTTTAAAGCCTCAAAAACATCACGAAAATTAACATAGTTAGTATTTTCTACATTTCCAAAGTATTCTAACATCGCCTGATGAGCAAAAGCACCAGGCACCCCTGCATATCCAACTTTAATATTTTCTCGTTTTGGTGCAGCTAAATTATAAAGATTATTTAGAGGAATAAAAGTAGCTTGATAGCTCTTCCCGACATCCATAACATCTTGCATAAAATTACGTGCATAATCAGCAAGCTCTGGATTCATCATCCGTGCAGCATTTTTTTCAATTACTGCTTTTTCACGTTCTGGTTGAAAAATTTCTAATCCATGAGCTAATTTGTAAGTGACAACATCTTTACTAACATTCATTCGCTGCTCAAATAATTTAATCAATTGTTGGTCGATTTCATCGATTTCACGACGACATTGTTCTAAATCTTTCATAAATTACCTCACCAAATCCAACATTGCTAATGCTGCCATAGCTTCGACAACTACAGTTGCTCTAAAAACAATGCAAGGATCATGACGTCCATGAACTCCTAATGTTGTATTTTCATGTTTTTTTACATCAATCGTTTTTTGTTCTTTAGAAATAGAAGGTGTCGGTTTGATTCCAACTGTAAAAACGACTGGCATTCCATTAGAAATTCCACCAGTAATCCCACCATTGTTATTACTAGTAGTTTTTACTAGAGCATCTTGATAATAGTAACAGTCATTAGCTTCACTACCAAATAATTCACTAATCTTATCATTTCCAAAAGCTACTGATTTAACTGCTGGAATTGAAAATAACAAACTTGATAAATGACTCTCAATTGAATCAAAAAACGGTTCACCAAGACCAGGTTTTAAACCAATAATCGCACATTCAACCTTGCCACCTACTGAGTCTTGATCCATTCGTGCAGCATCAACAATATTAACAAACTTTTCATATTTTTCTTGATTAATGACAGGATAATGTTGTCTGCGTAAATATTCAAGTGTCTTAGTTGATAAACGCATATCAAAATTTTCATCATACTCGTTTTTAATACTTAGAATATGTGCTCCAATTTGAATCCCCTGTTTTGCCAAAATTTGTTTTGCTATAGCCCCAGCAAAAACAACCGGAGCAGTGATTCTTCCTGAAAAATGGCCACCGCCACGTACATCATTAAATCCTCTATATTTAATAAAAGCTGGATAATCACTATGACCAGGACGCATTTTTTCTTTTAATAATGAATAATCTTTAGAATGCTGATCACTATTATAAATTATTCCACATAATGGTGCACCAGTCGTTACATCATCCTGTAACCCACTCATTATTTCTACCTTGTCAGCTTCTTTTCGAGCAGTTGACATTTTATCCTGTCCAGGAGCACGACGTTTCATTTCTTTGGCTACTTCCTCTAAATCAATCTTGATTCCGCTTGGTAGATTTCCTAAAACAATCCCAATTGCTTTTCCATGAGATTCTCCAAAAATTGTTATCTCAATATTATTTTTCCACGTCGATGACATCAATAATTCCTCCTAATGACTGGTAATCTTCCCAAAAATTTGGATAAGATTTTTCTACACATTCCATATTATCAATAACAACAGGCTGACTGCTGCGAGTAGCAGCAATTGCTAACATCATTGCAATTCGATGGTCCGCAAAACTAGAACAATTACCGCCAGTAAACTCATTAACACCGCGAATCGTCATTCCATCAGGTAACTCTGTGACGGTTCCACCTAATTCATTAAGCTGTGAACGAGTTGCTATGATTCGATCACATTCTTTAATTCTCAATCTTTTAGCATTAATAACATCACTTTTACCTTGAGCTAAAGCTAAAGCTACTGAAACCACAGGTATAACATCAGGGCATTGACTAGCGTCAACAATTGTTGCTGCTAAGTTTTCACCCGTAACCTTGATACCATCACTAACTACAGAAATTTTAGCCCCCATGGCTTCAAGAAATTCTAAAGTTGCTTTATCTCCCTGTAACGAATCAAGATTCAAATCTGTTAATACAACATCATTCCCAATCGCTCCAGCAACTAGATAAAAAGCCGCCTGAGAAAAATCTGCCTCAACTCGATAGTCATGAGCCTGGTATTCTTGTTTCCCCATTACAATAAAACTTTTATAATCATTATTGACAATTTTAATTCCATATTGATTTAACATCTGCAAAGTTAGATCAATATATCCTTTTGATTCCAACGGTGAAGTGATCTCAATAATCGAATCACCATCTAATAGAGGTAATGCAAATAGCAGTCCAGTGATAAACTGTGAAGAAATATTCCCAGGAACCTTATAATGATCGGGTTTTAACTTACCAATTACATATAGATCAAGGATATCCTCTTTATAAAGATAACCAATATTTTGACGCTCAAATATTTCATAAAAAGTATTTAGCGGTCGTTTCCCCAAATTACCGCGTCCAACAAAATGAGCTTTATTTTCCTCAACAATTGCAATTGGAACCATAAACCTTAGCGTCGATCCAGATTCTTCACAATCAATCTCACTATTTTGCTTTGTATAAGTAGTTGTGCCATCAATGATTAAATAGTCATCATATTTCTCTATTTTGGTTCCCAATGATTGCATTGCTTTAATTGTTGCTTGAATATCTTTAGAATATTCAATATTATCGATACGACTGATTCCTTTAGCTAAACTAGCACATATAATAGCTCGGTGAGCTAATGATTTTGACGGTGGTACTTGGACCACACCACTTAATTTAGTCGGTGTAATTTTTACTGCTGTCATTCTATACCCTATCCTTTGCTTGAATTAATGAAAGATTACTTTGATAGACATAGCTATCCCCTATTTCCTTTAACAATACTAACGATAATTTTTTATTAATATTTTTCTTGTCAAGACTTATTGCCTCCAGTAAGTCGGTTGTTTTTAATCCGCTATAAACTGGTAAATTATATTTAATACAAATTTCTTTTATTATATCACTAGTCCCCACTGGTGATAAATCATTTTCTTCGGCAATTTTAGTTAATTGTACCATTCCTATTGCAACTGCTTCACCATGTGAATATTTCTCATAATGATAATATTGTTCAATTGCATGTGCAAGTGTATGCCCAAAGTTCAGTAATAAACGATCCCCGAAGTCAAACTGATCTCTTTCGACTACATCACGCTTAATACCAATGCAACGATAAATTATTTCATCGATATCCATGTATAACTGTTCAAAGTTATCATAACTATTTAGTTTATCAAACAAACTTTTATCTTTAATACAGCCATATTTGATTACTTCTCCCATCCCGTCATTAATAAAACGCTCTGGTAATGTTTTTAAAGTATTTGGATCAATCAAAACCATTCTCGGATGATAAAAAGCCCCCACTAAGTTTTTTCCTTCTGGTAGATCAACTGCTACTTTCCCCCCTACTGAAGAATCAACTTGTGCTAATAATGAAGTTGGGATTTGGACCAATTTAACACCTCGTAAAAAGGTCGCTGCAACAAACCCGGCTAAATCCCCAATAACACCGCCGCCTAAAGCGATGATTAAATCTGTTCTTGTTAATTTAAAATCTAATAAAGCTTTATATAACGATGGTAAAATATCAAAACGTTTAGACTGTTCACCATGAGGAACCGTTACATGCTCAACAATGTATTCTTTATTTAGAACGTTTGTTAATAAATCACCATAATAATGATAAACTTGATCATCCGAAATTATCATGATTTTATTACCTTGATATATCTCCTTGATATATTTATCAGCTTGGTTTAAGATTCCTTTTTCAATATAGATTGGATAGCTATTTTCTTTTAATGAAACTGTCATTTCCATCGTTATATTTCCTCCTAATTAATTATACTTTCTTTCCAACAACTTCAGCTATTTTAGAAATTTGTTTTAATAATTCTTCATAT
>NZ_JAHOCB010000068.1:0-12233 GCF_019125875.1 Erysipelatoclostridium sp. MSK.23.31
AAATATAAGAAAACTGGAGCAGGATATATTTCCCCTCCAGTTTTAGTATAGAGCCTCTGTTTCAAGATGATCATACGCCTTTTTAACTGTTAATGCGATTATCTTTAATTCTTTTGATAACGCACGAACTGATGGTAATACATCATTTTCATGCAATTGACCATTTATGATTTGAGCTTTTATTTGTTCAACAAGTTGTTCATAGATTGGCTGCATCGATGAATTATTTATGATAATCTTCATCTTCTCCCTCCTCTTCACAAACAGTATATAACAGTGTATAACTGATTGTCAACTGTTATATGCTGTTATAAAAAAAGATAAGGACCCACAATGTGAGTCCTTATCGCAAGGAGAGAGTTTTATCTAACAATCACAAAATTTTCTTTTTCTTGATCCAATCCATCCTAATCCAGCTAATACAAGTATACCAAACATACCCGTGATATTTACATCATCACTAGTCTTAGCTGCTTCAACTACTTGTCCTGGAATAGTCTGTTGACCACTATTATCTGATGGTGTTTGCTCATCAGGATCAACTGGTTTAACATCTGGTTCGATGTCCTTAACTTCAACCATTCTTCTAAATTCTACTTCATTACCTAAAGCATCAGTTATTCTGTAAATAACTTCATAACTTCCCGCTTTACTTGTATCAACACCATCACTAATTACAATAATATTTTTAGTAATATCCGTACCATCAACATCTAAAACTTGTATACCAGCTAATGGATCAAATTTATCGCCAACTGTTAATACTTTATCTTCAACAATTAATTTTGCAGGTTCAACTACTTTAACTGTAAATTCTTTACTTGTTTCATTACCAGCTTCATCACTTACAGTCACTGTAATCGTATAAGTTCCTGCAACATTGTAATTATATTCGCCACTAATTGTTACTTTATCTAATAAATCACCATCAACATCATCAGTAACTATTAACCCTAGTAAATCTTTAATATCTGTTGCATCATTTACATAGATAACTGCATCATTACCCGTAATTTCTGGAGCAGTGACATCCTGTTCTCCTTTAAATGTTAATTGGAAATTACGATAATTAAAGCCGTCTAGATCATCATAAATACGAATAAATTGTTTACCAGCTTCTAATTTAATTTGAATCGTGTCACTATCTTTCCAATTTGACCAGCCACCAGAATTCTTTAAAGTAACTTCACCCAAAGTAGCAGTTATTTTTCCATCTACTGTCATGATAACAGCTTTAGTATCGCCACCGCAATCATGACTATAATTAACCTTTACATCGTATAATCCTGCCGTCTTTACATCAAGATAATAATCTTGATAAGCTCCTGCAGATCCAAAACCAATATTTTTAGTTGTTGAACCTTCAATTCCCCAACCAATTTCTTTAGAACCATCAACTACCTTGTCAGCCGTTATCGTCGTTGTTTGATCAAGCGTATCACTAACTTCAATTGCTTGAGTTAATTTTTCGATTTTTAAATTAGTTAATTCAAAACCAGCACTATTAACTTCAAATCTTAAAGTCTGTTCACCAGCTTTTAAATTCAACATCTGTGCATAACCTTGTGCATTTCCCCAATATTTACCAAAAGAAACACTGCCAAGATTATCAGTAGCCAATCCTAAACCACCACTTAGTTTTAAACCATTAGTAATTGCTTCACTATCTTTAATCTTATATGTCAATACATAATTTCCTTCTTCTTTAATATTCAAATAGAAGTCAATATAATCTCCCTTAGCACCATTAACCAAAGTACCTTTTTTACGATATGCATCACTTTCTTTTAATCCTACCGCAACATCACCAACATCAATACTATCTGGTAGATTATTTGTTTTTAATAATTTAAGATTTGCTGTTAAATCGACGTTGCCATCGCTATAACCGTTTGATTTTATACTAATTGTCCCTGCAACATCTTCATAATTAGTATTTTTACGTTCTAATGTTACTGTTACTTTGTTTCCATCAGCACTTACTTTTATCGCTTTAACAGTCATATAATTAGCTGCTTCTTCACTTAAAACAAGATCATTTACTTTTAAATCTTGATTGAATTTTCCGCCTTCAATCATTAAATCAAATTCAGTTGTTCCAAAAGCAAGATCACCAATATCTAATAATGTTTCGTCATCATCAACTGCAGCAATCATTACACTATCACTCAAACTATAACCAGTATCACCAATCTCACCAGCATCAACTTTAACAGTCACTGTAAGATTACTATCATAATCTACAACTTCATTACCTTTTAATATAATTACTGCTTTTGTATCATTTATTCTCTTTAAAGAATAAGTAATACCTGCAGGCAATCCTTCAACCACCCAATTAGCTTGATTTAAATCAGTTTCAAATTTTCCATCTTTTAAATTAACAGTAATTTCTTTACCAGCTAATTTACCTTCTTCTAATTCATCACTAGAAATTTGAATATATGAGCCAAACGATAATGCTTTCAAGTTAAAACTTACACCACTTTGTGGGACAAAACTAATTTGGCTTTCACCTTCAGGCAGATTAATCTCTACTACCCCAGTACTGTAAGTGCTATCGTTACCAGTACTAGAGAGTGTTGCTTCACCAATTGAAGCAGAGATACCATTTTGAATTAAATCCATCCAAAATTTTGCTTCTCCATCACTAGCATAGTTCATCTTCATTTGATAAGTGCCAGCTTTTTGTACATTAACCCGATAATTAACTCGGTCGTACTCACCAAAGAAACCAATATTTCCATCTTCTACAATAATTCTTTCACCGTAACAGTAATCTGTAGCACTAATGTACCCAGGCACATCATGGCTGTATTTTGTCTTATTGATCTTAATTTCACTTAGATTCATACCGCCATCTGGCAATTCGATCGTTAGAGTTTGAATTCCTTTTTCCAGATTTGCTTGAACTTGGATATAACGGTAATCTTGCCATTCACCACCCCAGAAATTAAATCTTTGTGCCACAGTAGTACCAACAACTGTATCACCTGATTTAACGTTTACTGTTTTATTTTCCCAATCTTCACCAGAAGCAACTTTAATCATAACATTATATGTTCCGGCTTCTTTTACATCAACCAAATAATCTATACTCGCATTTTTATTTACATAATCAATAATATGGTCTGTTGTATTAATATTAGCATTAGTAGCTGAACTACATTTATCAGCTGTAAATGTTCCTGGAACATCTAATGCATTTATTTCAATATCACTACCATCCCAAATATATGTTGCAACATTACCAGCCGGTAATACCGCATTAAATTGAGCACCCTTCATCATTACTTTGAATTTTTGATCAGTACCACTTCGGTTTGCAACAATCATAACAATTTTTCCTGTTTCAGGATCTTTAAACGCAACGTTTGTTACAGTTGAACTAGAACCATTATTTGTATCAACACGGACATATCCCGGTTTTACATATTTAGTAAATTGCGACATGATATATACTTCTGGAGTAGCCCAATATCTTTGAGGATTATTAGCATCCTGCACAAATAACGTTGGATCTGGAGTTCCAACCCAATGATGAGTTCCAACATTACTATCTAACATCGTAACCCAGCTATTATAACTTTCAGAACCGTTTCTTAACCAAGTAATAATATCATTAGCACCACTAGTACCCCATACTGATCTTTCCGTTAAGTTCATACTTAATTGATCTTTATATCTATCATAGAAAGAACCCATTGTTGAAGCATTACCACCATAAGGATGGAATGCAATACCATCAATATTTAATTGATCACCAGCTTCTTTAAAGAAATCAGCCATAAATTTATCAGCACCATCAAAATTATGATCAAACGCCCATAGTTTAACTTCTTTTTCATTATCCTTTAACACAGTGCTTTTCGCTAATTCAGCTTTGATTGCTTTAGCAATTTTTGCTTCTTGGGTTCCTGTCATTGCACAACTAGGATAATTAATTTCTAATAATGGCTCATTCTGAATCGTCATTGCATAGATAGGAATACCACATTTTTGATATTCTTCAACATAACGAACCATATATTTAGCTAAATCATCAATATAATCATCATTTAATTTACCACCCTTCAATAATAATTCATTATCCTCATATGAATTACTACTTGAAGTAGGTAACTTCATCCACCCTGGTGGTGTCCAAGATGAAGCAAAGAATTTCAGATTATCTTCTACTCCTAATTCTTTTGCGATAGCCTGCATCTCATTAATAACTTTAATAATTCCTAAATCTTTATCTTTTTGAATACTAAATCCTTTACCAGTAACATTATTCCAATCTGGTTTACCATCTAATTCTTTTCCTGTACCATCATAATAAGTGTAGAAGTCTTGTGCCGTAAAATCTGATGTTCCCACTGTTACCCGCATTAACGACATTCCCATACCATTAACAGGATCTAATAATCTTCTTAAGAAAGCTTGACGATTTTCATCAGTCATCTTTAATAAATTGTAAATTGTTGATTCTTCAATTGAAGTTCCCATTCCTAAAACACTTTGATATGTTTTTTGGTCATTTACAACAATTGTTGTTTGACTAGAATCATCTGCAACACGTAAATCAAGAGGATCTTTTGTTGCATTTTTATTAGAAATCTCAAATTCACCTTTATACCAAGCCATATCTTGTGAATTTTCAGAAGAAGACATGCTTACTTCAACTGCTCCTTCTTGTAACATTGCTCCAGTTCCCTCATTTGTTACTTCATCAGGAATGATTGGACCAACATAATCACCAGCTTTTTCAAAAATATAATAATCAATATTAAAATCTTTATCGCGTGCTACAAGTTTAAGTTCGTGTATCCCCGCTTTTAAACTAACCAAAGCTGTCATCTCTTGAGCTGTGAACTTAGTCCAGCTGCCCGTTGAAACAATTGGTGTATTTTTCTTTTCTAGTACCAATTCATCATCTAAATATAATTCAAATGCTCCATCAATTGTCGCTGCATATTCACGTGCTGCTTGAACAGTTAATTTATATGCTGCTTGTTCTGGCACATTAATTTTATAAGTCATATGCCGTCCATCTTGTAAATACCCTACAGTTGTACCATTATTTTCTAACTTAATTTCACTGTGTGCATCCACAAACGCCTCGGCTTCTAATTTTCCATTAGTTTTCGCTAAATCTATCACATTAGGATCAGCTGGTGCTGTAAAATCACCGGTTTTTTGAGCTTTTTTCAATCCATATCCAACCCGATATAATACTTTGCTTGAATCATCATACTTACTAGTAATATCTTGAGGATACCATGTCCAAGTAATTGGATTTGTTCCTACAAAATCTTTATCACCTAATAGTACATCAGCAACCCCATCACCTTCACTACCTGGTAACCATGCATTAACAATCCCTTTGATATGATCATCATTAACATAATCAGCCATTGCAATTGGTCGCCCTGTTGTTAAAACTAAAATAATCGGTAAATCAGGATGACTATTTTCAATCCGTTTAATTGTACTAATATCATTAGCTGGTAATTTTAATTGTCCAGCACTGCGATCACCATTACTTTCAGCATATGGGTCTTCACCAACTACAACTATTGCTGCATCAACTTTATTGTCCGAATTTGTAAATACACCATTAGCATTATAGCTGATTGTTCCACCCTTTTTATCCATCGCTGCTTTTAAACCACTGAAAATAGTTGTACCAGGTGTTGTATTTCCAGTTGCCCCTTGCCAAGTAATTGTCCAACCACCACATTGTTTACCAATGTCATCACCAGCACTACCAGCAACCACGATATTATCCATATCTGCTAAAGCCTGCATCACTGTTTTACCAGCATTAACTTCATCATTTTTTAATAAAACTAAAGATTCACTAACTGCTTGTTTAGCTAATGCCCGATGTTCACTACCACCAAATTTAGCTTGATCTGCCTCATCAGCATATGCTTTTGAAGGATTATCTAAAAATCCTAATTCTTCTTTAGCAGTTAGAATTCTTGCAACTGCATCATTTAAGCGTTCTTCACTAATTTTTCCTTCATTAACAGCTTCAACTAAAGCATTATATAAATTTTTCCAGCGTGGTGTTGAACCATCTTTTTCTGCTACCATCAAGACGTCAACACCAGCATTGATACAAGCAATTGCCTTATCTTTATAAGTTGCTTGATTCTCAATTTGATCAAGACCGTTATAATCGCTAATAACAATGCCATCAAAACCAAGATTTTCTTTTAATAACGTTGTAACAACGTCCTTATTTCCATGACATCTTTTACCATTGATACTATTATAGGTAACCATAATTGATTTAGTTCCTTGTTTAATAGCTTCTTTATAAGGTGTTAAAAGTTCCTTAACCATTGGATTATTCATATTTGCATTGATTAGATCTTGATAATCAGCATCACTAAGCTCTACATTACCTTGGTTAGCTCCATTAGTAGTTAATCCTTCTCCTAAATAATGTTTTGCTGACGATAGAGTATCACCATCACTTTCAATTCCTTTAATATATGCAGTACCTAAATTAGTTACCCGTTCAACATCATCACCAAAAGTTTCATATGTACGCCCCCAACGTTCGTTATGAGGTACACCTAATGTTGGTGTAAATGTCCAGTTGGCTCCCATTGCTCTAACTTCACTTGCAGTAGCCTCCCCAATTTGTTCAACTAATTGAGTATTATTAGCTGCTGCCAATCCAATGTTATGAGGATAGATAGTCGCTCCATACAAATTGTTATTTCCATGAACCGCATCTATTCCATATAACAATGGAATACCACCACTATCAATTACTGCTTTTTGATAACTATTTGCTGAAGTTACCCAATTACTTAATTCATTTCCACTAGTTGGTGCTGCTCCCCCACCACTAAGAATTGAACCAATCTTATACTCCGCCACTTCAGCTGGAGTGATCCAGCGAGTATCCGCCTGAATCATTTGTGCGACTTTTTCAACCGGTGTCATACTATCAATAATTCTTTGTACTTCGGCTGAAATCTTCGACTCTGCTTTAACCCCAATAGTTGATGAAACAACCATTAGAGCTACTAATGCTCCCTTCAATATTCTCTTCATCTTTTCTCCTCCAAATTTATTGGTACAAATTTATTATATTCCAATGAAGAATTAATGTAAAGCGCTTTCACAATAAAAATAGAATAAATTATATTCATACCAATAAATATTGTGAAACTTGACTAATATGATATAATGAGTTTTGAGGTGATTATATGTTAAAGTATGAAATGATTGTAAATGATCTTCAAAAAAGGATAATGAATGAAGAATTTGAAGAGACTCGAAAATTACCTACTGAAGAAAAACTGATTGAAGAATATGGGGTTAGTCGTAATACAATTCGTAATGCAATTAAAATATTAATGAATTTAGGCATTATTTATCCAGTTCAAGGAAGCGGGATGTTTGTTCGGGCCCCAAAGAAAAAAGGAACAGTGTATCTTAACTCGACCCGTGGGGTGACAATGGATAATCCCGGTAATAAAATCATTAATAAATTATTAGATATTCAAATAGTTGAAGCTGATGAAAAGTTAAGTGAACAGATGAACTGCAAAGTTGGAACTCCAGTTTATTACTTAAAGCGTCTTCGTATTGTCGACGGTATCCCATATGCTTTAGAGCGAACATATTATAATAAGGAAATCGTACCCTATTTAGGTAAGGAAATTGCTGAAGGATCAATTTTTAATTATTTAAAAGATGATTTAAAAATCTCTTTTGGTTTTGCTGATAAATATCTAACTGCAATAAAATTAAGCAAAGAAGATGCTGCTTTACTAGAACTTGAAGAAAATGATCCAGCCATTATGATCAATGATAATATTCATTTATCAAACGGACAGTTATTTAACACTTCAAATATCATTTATAATTATCAAACTACTAATTTCTATAGTGTTGCTAAATAGCAGAAATAACTGCTATTTTTTATTTCAATAATTTTGTTGAATAAAAATAATTTTTATAATATAATAGTGATAGAAAGGGTGATACTTATGGAATTTGAATGGTCAACTAATGATATTGCTAAAAAAACAGTTACTATCTACAGCACCAATCTAACATTAAATAAAGCAGCCTGTCGGCACTTTGAAGAAGTAGATTTTGTTTTATTAGGAATCGATCGAAATAAAAATGTTTTGGGAATTAAGCCAGTTGGTAAAAAAGAAATAAATGATGCGTTATATCCAGAAGATCAATTGCATAGAATTTCCATTGGAAAAAGCTACGGACGAATTTCAAATAAAAACTTTATTAGTGAACTATCAAAAGAATATAATTTAGATTTAGACAATAACAACTGTGTAAAGTATACTGCTAAGTTTGATGTAATACATCAGATTCTGTTAGTGGATCTTTAAGGAGGGGGATTATAAATGATACCTATTTGGTTAGGCATTATCATCGTAGCAATAATTGTTGAAATTATTACTATTGATCTAGTAAGCATCTGGTTTGCTGCAGGTGGTGTTGTTGCCCTAATTGCTGATTTATTAGGGGCTAGCCAAGCAATTCAAATTGCCTTGTTTGTAATTGTCACAACGATCGCAATCTTTGTTACAAGACCTATTGCTAAAAAATATTTAAGAACAAATATTGAAAAAACCAATTACGATCGTGTAATTGGTAAGCATGGGCTTGTAACTAAGACGATTACTGCAGATACTAAAGGTGAAGTAAAAGTTATGTCAACATCATGGCTAGCTGCAAGTGTTGATAATAACACTATTAACGAGGGTGAGTACTGCGAAATCATGGCAATCGAAGGAGCTCACTTAGTTGTTAAAAAAATAGAAGAATAGAGAGGGAAATATTATGGACGGAATTGTCGCTATTGTATTATGGGTTTTTCTAGGAATTATTGTAATTACGATCATTGCTTCAACAATTAGAATTGTTCCACAATCACGGGCATATGTCGTAGAAAGAATCGGAGCATATAATCGTACATGTAATGTTGGATTGCACATCTTGATTCCTTTCTTTGATCGAGTTGCCAATAAAGTTTCATTAAAAGAACAAGTTGTTGACTTCGCACCACAACCAGTTATCACTAAAGATAACGTCACGATGCAGATCGATACTGTTGTTTATTATCAAATCACTGATCCAAAACTATTTACTTATGGTGTGGATCGACCAATCAACGCAATCGAGAATTTAACAGCAACTACATTAAGAAATATTATTGGGGATTTAGAATTAGATGAAACTTTGACATCAAGAGATATTATTAACTCAAGAATGCGTAGTATTCTTGATGAGGCTACTGATCCATGGGGAATCAAAGTACATCGTGTTGAAGTTAAAAACATTATTCCACCTCGGGATATTCAAGAAGCAATGGAAAAACAAATGCGAGCTGAACGCGAAAGACGTGAAGCAATCTTACAAGCAGAAGGAAAAAAGACTGCTGCTATCTTAAATGCTGAAGGTGATAAAGAATCAATGATTTTACGTGCAACAGCAGATAAAGAAGCTAAAATTGCAATTGCTGAAGGAGAAGCAGAAGCATTAAGATTAGTTTATGAAGCCCAAGCCAAAGGTATCACATATATTAATCAAGCAAACCCAGACAGTGCATATGTAACATTACAAGGGTTTAAAGCCTTAGAAGAGTTATCTAAAGGTGAAGCCACAAAAATTATTATTCCTAGTGAGATTCAAGGTATTGCCGGTTTAGCTAGTTCTTTAAAAGAATTAGTAACTGATAAACCAAAAAAAGATTAATTAAACATTGTGGACGTCATATTACTGACGTCCTTTAAAACATTTATAAGCTATTTATTTCTTAACAAAAAGCAGCTATATAAATAATATAGCTGCTATAAAACTATTTAACTGTAATAATAACTCTTTGACAATGTTTCAACTGATGTTTACCATTATCTTGAACTTCTACGACCACATGAATAGTATCGCCATTTTCAGCATCCTTCGGTACCTCGTAATTCTTCGTAAAGCTCACCATCAATAACTTTACCATCTCCCATCAAAGCATAATTAGCCATTAAAGGGCCTTTATCTTTAACTAAATTTTCATAACTCTTAAAGTTTCATTTAATCATCCTCTTTACATCTATCCTTTCTCTTGTGAATATTCTAAGTATCTCAAAAATAAAAAATCTGAAATAATAAAGAAGTGGGCGGTACTACCATAAAGAATATCTGACATCCCTACTTTAAACGTTTCATATCTAAAAGTAATCATATCATCACAATACTTTGATAATAAAGTATTTCCAACCTTAGCAATTCCAATTCTTGGAATATGTAACCCTCGTAAAGCGCGTGCTAAAGTTACTGCTGTTTCATTATCGCCCGATAATGAAATAATAATAAACAAATCATTTTTAGTTACATTATTTAAGATTGTATCGATTTCCGTTCCGTTACCTACAGCATGAAAAACCTTGTTTGTATAAAGAAAAACCCGCCGCAGTTCACCGGCCATATTTGCTTGAACAACTCCAGTTCCATAAACAAAAACTCGTTCAGCTTTTTCAATCATTTCCATGATATTAGTTAAATCTCGATTTTTCATTCGTTCCATTGTTTCAATAAATTCATGATAAGTATCGTCTATAATTCGTGGTTTGAAATTTGGCTTTTGCGCCAAGTCCCATTTCAAATGCACCTTCAATTCACTAAACCCCTCAAGCCCCAGCTTTTTTGTAAAGCGTAAAATACTAGTATGCGATACATTGCAATTACGTGCTAGATCTTTAATCGAAATTCTTTGACATTCCCGTTTATGATGTAAAATATATTGCCAGATATATAAGTCATTTTCATTCAATTGATGGTAATTATCTTCTACTAATTTATCTAATGTCATTATTCATTTCCTCTACTTTTAGCATATTCAATATAATTGGCAATAATAAAATCAATTAAAATAAAATAGTTCCCCACCAGATCTTCACGACGCCCTTGATTTGTCATGACTGGTAATGTCTTTACATGCAGACTATAATCGGCCACATGAGATAAAGTACAATCATTATTAGCAATAATAGCCACAACAATGACTCCCTTAGCTTTTAAACGATAAACATAATCTAATAAGCGTTGATTTTCACCAGCATAAGAAATAGCAATAAAAACATCATTACTACCAAACAAATTAATATAAGCCTCAAAATCTGCTAATACATCAATGTCTAAAAATAACTTATTCACCATTGAAAATGAACGTTTTAAATGTTGCGCTGTATTATCTTGAATTACCCCAGTTCCATAAACATAAAGATTTTTAGCTTCATAAATACTTTGTACAATTTCTTTATAATGATAATCCCGATATTGTTCTAAAGTTTCTATATAATGATTAAAGATATTATCTGTTAAAGCATTTTTATCATTTTTTTGATTATCGATCCGTAAAAAAACTTTAAATTCAGCGTATCCTTTTAAACCCAGACGCTTAGAAAAGCGTAAAATAGTACTTCGTGAAACACTACATCTTAAAGCTAGTTCATCAATCGATAAACGCTCACACTCTTTACGATGATGAATAATATAATTCCATATATATAAATCATTATCATTAAGTTGTTGATAATTCCTATTAACTAGTTCTTCTAATTTCATATCATACCTCTACATGTATTATTATAACAATATTTTAAGTAAAACAAAATCAATAACTAAATTAGAAAAAAATTTATCACAGTAAAGAAAAACCACATCAATTTGATGTGATTTTATTTGTATTCGATTAAAGGAGATTCTATTATATGAACATTTTCATTAATATTATATTTTGTGATTTCATGACCACCATTTTCAACAATAACTAACATTGTTATATCATTGATTCCTTTAGTCACAAAATCTGTTTTATCATAAGAAATTAATAATTCACCAGTTTCTACACTGTCACCGGCAGATACATGAGTAGCAAAACCCTCACCCATTAAATTAACAGTGTCTAAGCCAACATGAATTAATAACTCCATACCATCTTCGGTTTCAATCCCCAAAGCATGTTTCGTATTATCCATCACCATTGAGATTTTCCCATTACATGGCGCATAAATTTTACCATCATCTGGAATTACAGCAATTCCATCACCCATCATTTTTGTTGAAAAAACTTCATCTGGTACATCTTCAATGGCTACACTTTTTCCGTTAGCCATTGAAGATAGTACTTTATTTTGTTTTTCTTTCTTTTTAAATAGTTTTAACATCTTATTTCAATTCAGGCCAGAAATCTTTATTCG
>NZ_JAHOCB010000069.1:0-12010 GCF_019125875.1 Erysipelatoclostridium sp. MSK.23.31
TCTGCGGATATATTCAAAAAGACAACAATATGACAAGTTTTATATTAGGTAAATATGATTCAAGTAATAATTTAAAATACTATGGGCATGTCACCTTAGGTGCAAGTATAAGAACATTAGATCAATACAATTACACTATCATAAAGCACCATCCATTTAATTGTAATCTACCCAAAGGAAATGATAATGCAGTTTGGATAGAACCTAATTTAGTATGTATAGTACAATACATGCCTTCTAACAAAGAAGGTATGCGTCAACCTGTTTGCAAAGGTATTAGAGAAGACAAAGAAACAAAAGAGTGCAGAGAATAATGGTTCCTACTTGGTTTTAGACAATCATAAAATTAGAGGATTCAAACTATTGAATTTATCAACAGCATTTAAATCCTCCTTTTTATTTATACTCTAAAGTAAGAAATAACCAAAATAATCTATACTTTTTTATTCAAATGTTTTAATAACGTTACCTGATATTCTGGTTTTTTTTATATTTTTTTGTAATACTTCTTCAAAACATTTTTCTAATTCACTTATATTAAAATCTAAAATCATAGTCATTTCATTTTTCTGAAAGAATAATTGGTTTGCACTCTTACATCATTTTATTTATATAATCAAAAATCACTTGATTTATATAGTTATCTCCTATGACATTTTTATTTGAACCACACTACCAAATCATTAGTATATATTCTATGTGAAATCTTTTATAATGTAGGCAACAAGCATTAAAACTATATAGCTAAGTCCAGCTATAAAAAACTGATGACTTAATGTATCACTAAAGTATGATAATATAGCGCCAAAATATGGAGCAATGAAAGAGCCTAAACTTTGGAAAACTAATAATGTTGTTGTCCCTTTATTACCATAAATTCCTACCTTTTCTTGAAGAAATGGTACAAATGCCATATATCCATACCCTAATATAAAAGCTGATAATAATGTTAATAACAGACTTCTAGATGCTGAGGCTATTACAAACGAAATTGCACATATCAAATAAAATAATATAAGTGATTTATTCTTCAGCTTATTATAAATATTGCCATACATTGCTCCTGATACTAAAGATCCTGCAGATATAAACATGACAAGTAAAGAGCCATCTTGTACAGACCCATATTCGTTTAATATTAACAATGTAGAACACTTAATAACAAAAAATGTTGCTAGAGTTACTGAAATAAAAGAAAGTACTGCATATAGAAAAATTTTACTCCAACATATTTTTGACCCACTATGTTCATTAGAACTTTGAACATCTGTAACATTTGGAACATATAAAAAAACTATTAAAAAAACAATAAATGATACTAAATATGTTAAAAAAGAAACATTCCAGCCAAACATTAGAAGTTGACCAGCAATATAAGTACAAATCAGACTACCTAATCCTCCAACACTCCCTTGAAGTCCTATCATTTGACTTCTTGTTTTCCCATCAAAGAAATAAATAATCATTATTAATAACGTTGAGGAGATAAGTCCAACTCCAAATCCAAAAAGTAGTCTTGTAACCATCATAATAATTATATCTTGAAAGATATATGGTGCTACACCGCCTAATCCACACAATAGCAGTCCTATTAGAACTGTTCTTTTATTTCCTATAACACCAGAGATTAAACTACTACACAGGATTGCTATCATCATTGACAATGACGGTATGGTTGTTATTAGTTCAATAATATGTACTGGAACATCGGAAAACGATTCTGCAATAGCAGGTATATTCCCGGCTATTGCATTTATGGATGCTGTAACAACAGCACAGCTTAATAAAGCAATTTTCAATAATATATTTTTATTTTGATTCATCTTTCCCTTTCTCCTTTCATTTCATGTTTATCATAACATATAAAAACTGTATTTATAATGATTTAAAATAATCAATATTATTGATTATTTTTAATTTTATAATATAATTTATATAGGTGATTGTGATGAATATTATAGAGGAATTATATTTTTTTAATAAAGATGAATTGTTTTTTAAAAAATATTATTTTTTGGATAAGACTAAACAAAATATTGAATATTTTTATAAAGAAAATCAAAATGATGCTACAAATCTTAATATTGCACTACATCCCGAATCTCTACCAATCTATCATTATGAAGATGATTTTATAAAAAAAAATCATAATATTTCTATTATAAAACACCCTCGTTATATTCCTTACTTTGAGCATAAACATGCTTATTTCGAAATTTTATATGTTCTAGATGGACAATGTGATAATACTATTTTTGATACTGAACTATTATTAAAAAAGGGTGATTTTTGCCTTATAGCCCCTCATATTTCACACGGTGTTAAAAATTTTGATGATAATTCTATAGTTATCAATATTTTAGTTAGAGAAAGTACTTTCCTAGATACATTTATGAACTACATCAAGGATAAAGATTTATTAAGTATATTTTTTATAAATCATCTTTTTTCTAAAACTAAAACGAAATATCTTATTTTTCATACTCATGGTGACTCTCAAATATTAAATTATGTATTACAAATGTATGAAGAACATAAACAGATGGATATCTATTCTGATCGTATTATTTGCAGTATGTTTTCTATATTAATGTCATTACTTAATAGGAACTATAATAAAGACATTACAATTTCTCAAAATAATATAATCAAAAATCTTCCTGATTTTCAGATTATTGATTACCTACTTAAAAATTATAAACATGCTTCTTTAGAAAATATTAGCAAAGAATTCCATTATACCGTTCCTTATTGTTCTAAACTTATCAAAGAGACGACAGGATATTCATTTTCAGAGTTACTAACAAAAATTCGTATGCAAAATGGTAAAAATCTTTTACTTAACACAAGACTTTCTATTGAAGCTATCAGTCTTAATCTAGGATATAAGAATCCAGAAACTTTTATTCGTGTTTTCAAAAAAAATTATCTTATAACACCACATCAATTTAGAAAACAAGCTAACTTATAAAATACTTTCACTTGATTCATGGTGTATTTTACGGCACGACCAATTGTTATTTTTGTATCATTTATTTTTACTCTTCGATTTATTACAGTTTCAAATAATTTATCAATATAATAATGATATTTTTTCATTTTCAAACCTGGTATATTGTAAATGACTCATCTATATCGTCATTTACAATATACATATCCTCTCTATCAACCTTATATAACCGTGGTTGATTACGGTTTTATTCATTTGTAAAATTGAATTTGTGAATATGGATTTGTATTTCATTCCTGTGACTTTGACTACTTAGAGGAGGTTCTTACCACACCTTATTCCAAAAACAATGATTAGTAAGATGAGTCTTTGAATTCGTATTTTGAACCAGGTTTTGTGGTCTAAGTGTTGTGGATAACCATTTTCACATATTTCAACAAAGAAAATTATATCTTTAATCTAAATCTTCTCCATTTGATGCTATAACTTTTTTATACCAATAAAAAGAATCCTTTTTATATCTTTTAAAAGTTCCTTCTCCTTGGTCATTTGCATCAACATAAATAAAGCCATATCTCTTTTTCATTTGACCTGTTGATGCAGATACTAAATCTATACACCCCCAAGAAGTATATCCCATAACCTCTACACCATCTAAAACTATAGCATCTTTAAGATTGTGCAAATGTTCTTTAATATATCTGATATGATATTCATCATGAATCTCACCATTTTCTAATTCATCTATACCACCAACACCATTTTCAGCGATAAACAACGGCTTTTGATAACGATCATAAAAAGCGTTCAAAGTCGCTCTTAATCCTAACCCATCGGTTTGCCATTTCCACGCACTTTCCTTTTCTTTAAGATAAGGATTCCTTAAGGTTGGAAACATATTTCCCTCACCCTTTTCTGCATATGCATTAGGATCAGCACAAGTTAAATGTGAAGAATAGTATGAAAATGAAATAAAATCTACTGTATTTTCACGTAATATTTTTTTATCATCATTTTTAAATGGAATGATTATCTTCTTATGTTCTAACTCCTTTAATTTATATACTGGATAATATCCACGAGCTAAAACATCAGCAAAAAAATAATTATTTCTATCCACTTCATATGCTTGCCAAATATCTTGAGGCGCACATGTATATGGATAAGTTATTCCTCCCGCAAGCATACAACCTATTTTATTTTTTGGATTAATCTCATGAGCTATTTTAGTTGCCCATGCACTTGCTATCATTTCATGATGTGCAGCTATATAAATTTGTTGTAATTTTTCTTCTTCACTTCTAACAACTACTCCAGCTGCAAAATAAGGTAGAGCTGTTATACAATTAATTTCATTAAAGGTTAACCAATATTTAACAAGATCTTTATATCTCATTAAAATTGTTCTTACATATTTTTTAAAAAATTCAATTGTTTTTCTGCTTTCCCATCCTTGATATTCCTTAACCAAGTGTAATGGGATATCATAATGAGTCATTGTAACTAGTGGTTCGATTCCATACTTATGACATTCTTTAAAAACATCTTCATAGAATTGTAACCCTTCTTCATTAGGTTCTTCTTCATCACCATTTGGAAAAATACGCGACCAAGAAATAGACATTCTTAATACTTTAAAACCCATTTCTCCAAATAATGCTATATCTTCTTTATAATGATGATAAAAATCAATACCTGTTCTTGAAGGATAATATGTATCATTTTTATCATTAAAATTATCTAAATTTCCCATCATTACAGAAAAACGATTACACCCTTGAGGAACAAGGTCAACATGTCCCATTCCTCTTCCGCCAATATTCCAAGCTCCTTCACATTGATTGGCAGCAATTGCTCCCCCCCATAGGAAATCTTTCGGAAAGTTATCTCCATTTGATTTTTTGTTTATCATTTTATTCACCTACCGGTTCCATATTTTGAGCATTTTCTTTTTCTTGAGTTAACAACTGATTATCATATACTTTAAAGAAAGGATACCAAATAAAAATAGTTACTATTAATGCTACGATTTCAAACACAATCATACGCCAGTCTAGACATTTAATAAAACTATTAATAATGATTGGGAATGTTCCAGTAACCAAAATGTAAAATGGAGTTATTAATCCAAAAGCACATGCTAACCAATAAAAAATTGCAATTACAGTTCCACTCAATACAAATGGTATCATTAAAATTGGATTAAACATAATAGGTGCACCAAATATAACTGGTTCAGAGATTCTAAAAATTGCTGGTACGATTGATGCTTTACCAAAAACACTTAATTGTTTGGATTTTGCTTTTTTAAGGCATAGGATAACAAGAGCTAAAGTATTTCCTGTTCCACCTAATAATGCAATTGCTTGTGTCATAAAAATTGGATGGAAGATAGGTGCTTGTCCAGCAGCAAATAATTCTGCATTAGCAGCGAACGCTGCCATTGTAATTGGCGTTGTTAATGGCATAAATACCATCATCCCATGAACACCACAGCACCACATTACAAGGATAAGTACAGATACAAGAATTGCTCCTGGTATAGAGTTTACAGCTGATACTGGTTTTGCTAAAATTGTTTCAATTAAAGATGGTAAAGAACTACCTGGAATAAAATTACTAATTAATAAATTTACTGAAAAGAATAAAGTCACATTAATTACCAAAGGTACAATTGAAGAAAACATGTCTGACAAAAATGGTGGAACACCTTCTGGCATTTTAATTGTTATTTTCTTTTGCATACAAATTCTTGTAATTTCAACAGTAAGTAAACTTACAATAATTGAAGTAAATAACCCTTGTGAACCAAGATAAGTAGTATTAATCATTGAAGCCACATTTCCATCAGCCAAAGCTACATAATTTGCTGGTGCAGCAACAATCATAAAGATAATCATTGATGTAAATCCTGCATTCATTTGAGATAATTTATAACTTCCAGCTAAATAATAAGCAATAGCAAATGCCGAAATTAATGAAAGCATTCCCATTGTCATGTTAAATGGTATTAAAATTGTTGCTTTATATGTTTGTGAAAAATTGTACCAACCTTCAAAAATTGACCAGAAACCACCTTGAGCAATTAAGTCAGCTGTCACAGGTGGATTAGCAATAATCATAAAAATTGCTGATACTAAAATAAAGCTGACTGTTGCCATAAACCCTTTTTGCATCGCTGAAAAGTGCCTTTGAGCACCAAAGAAATTAGCAATAGGTGTAAGCTTTTCTTGAATAAATGTCATAAAACTATTCATGAGTTATTCCTCCTTTCCCAAACAAGCCTTAACCTGTTTCATAATATTTTCCACATTACTCATCCCATAATCCATTGGGGAAATTTTTTCTACAGGCACATCAATTGCATTAGCTTTAATTTCGTTATATTGATAAGAAATTTGTGGACCAATAAGAATACAGTCAAAATTTTTATATACATTTAAATATTCACTCATTGGAACAGCTCTAACTTCTAATTCAATATTTTTTTCTTTGCCCCATTTTTGCATTTTGTTCATTAGAATACTTGTAGATAGACCATTTGCACATATTAATAGTATTTTCATAACTATTCTCCCTCATATTTTTCTTTACGCATTTCAATCATTTCTTTAATTAAATCAATTGCTAACATGCAAGTCATTAAGTGATCTTGTGAATGAATCAATAACACACTAATATCTGTTTTTTCACCATTAGCTTCAGCAACCAATAAATCCATCTGACCTTTATGAGCCAAGTTCACTTCCTTTTGGCTTTGTTCAATTAAATCGTCAGCTTTATTAAAGCAACCTTGTTTAGCTTTACTTAATGCTTCGAAAGCTAATGATTTCGCTTCCCCTGCATGAGCAATAATTGTAAAAGCGATTTGTTCTACATCCATTGTTTCACCTCATTTTTTTAAAATCATTAAACAAACTCTTATAATTGATCGATCTTTATATTTTCCTTGTTCAACGATATCAATATACAATGAATTATAAGCTTCTTCAAATCCTTTAAAATGTGGATATTTCTTTCTTTTTATACACTAATTTTTTAATTTATACACTTTTATTCTTTTTTGATTTATTTATGTAGTATATTGAAAAAATATGAAACAATACGCAATTTTTATCTTCACGTTTTTTACAATAATATGATGAAAAAATATACACTTTATACACTAAAAAAATAAAATCTAACTTTTAAAGCTAGATTTCTTTAATCAGTTTAATAAGAATTGCTATATCTGAGTCAGATAATGTAATTTCATAAACATTCTCAATATTCGAAAATATATCACAAAGATAATTATATATTCTCTTATTTGCTAGTATTATTTTGTTATAATCATCAATTTGTTTAATTTTTTGTTGATGTACTAGTTGATATATAAGATTACTTATATGCATAATTAATCCTATCTTTTGATTCTGATTCAAAGGATATTTTATATCAATTTTGTTAATTGTATTAAGTAATATGTCCTTTAATAAGTCGATATCAAAATCTGGCATTTGTTCTTCAATATTTTTAAAAATCAATGAATATTTTACCCTTTTTTTTGTTTGGAGGTATTTGCCATTCACACTAAATAATTCCGATAACTTCTCAACAGGTACATTAAATAATTTAGAAACTGAAACAAATGAAATTCCGTGTAAATGAGGGTCAAACGTTCCTACAACATACAGTATATTATATTTGTCTTTTAAATGATTGATTTGTATAATAAGCTGATTTTTGCTCCCCATAGATAAAGGAACAATATCAATATTTTGGAATTCAATATTCTTTTCTAAATATTTTTTTATTTGCAAAGCTCCCCCTTCACCACTCATGCATAATGTGATAATAATATTTTTTTTAAGTTCTCTTTTATAATTATTTACAATAGATGGGAAATATTTTTCATAACAATCATTCATATTTGTCATAATTAAATCCAAATCATAAATTGTTTCTATTTTTCTAGCACATTCTAATGCAACTAAGGTCGTTGGAGATATTATAAAGTGAATGTTAATACCGGTTTCATCTGCAATTTCTTCAGCCATGGTCTTTAATGAACCCATATCATACATCATTAGTATACCTTTTCCCATATCAATTTCTTTTATCAGGGATTTTAATTCATTATATGCATCCATTGCTTCTTTATCTAATGGTAAATTATAAGCATAGACTTTATTTGTCCTTACTAAGGATTTTACAACCTCTACAAGAGAAGAAGCCGTTTGATTACCGTGCATAGCAATTAAAAAAACTGGAAATCCATCATCTTGCATAATTGGATTTTTTTGACAAATAAACATAGTTATTAAAGAAGCTTCTTCTAACTCAATATGTATATTTAATTGTTCTTCTATCGTATCTAAGAGTTGTAAACTCAATACATATTCTTTATGATTTTCATTTATCATTTTTTTAATATTATTATCATTATAATTTCTTACTTTTGGATGATCTATAAGAGATTGTATATGCAAACACAAACCATAAAAAATTGAATCAGAAAAAACACGATTCAATTTATAGGAAGCATTATTTAAAAATTTTTTTACAATCTGAATAATTTGATAATTTACTATTTTACTTAGTGACGTTTCATCTATATTTTGATCCTCTATTTGTTTTGTATATTTCTTTAATGTTATATTTATATTTGAATCTTGGAACAAGCTTTCATTATAAGTGTTATCTTTCAAATAACTGTATGTAGCCAAATGTTTTTCTAATAAAGAATCATCTTTTATTTTTTCAACAAATTCTTTTGAAAACCTATATAAACAATTATGAGAAATAAATTTTAATTCCGGTACATGATTTTTATAAAAAATTAATCCTTTTTTCACATATTTAGGCAAATCATCTAAATATATATGAATGTCTAAATTATTGTATTTCATTTCTCTTAAATGGGCACTCGCACATCCGCTTTTTATATCAGTTATTAATTGTTTAATATTTTTTTCACAATGATATAATAATAAACATTGTAATACTTCAAAATCAACAATAAAATTTTTGTCTATTTTTTTTGCTTCATTTTTTAAAGTATCTTTTATAATTTCAAATCTTTCATCTAAACTTCTTTCCTCTAAATCCGGAAAATCAATAATTACAGGCATACTATCAAAATAGTTCTTTTCAAATTCTACATCTACATTTTTTCCCGAAGAAAAAATTAAAATAAAATTTTCTTTTGATTGTAAAGTTATAAAATCATATATAATTGAACGTTTATCTTGTGATATTAAATGTATATTATCGACAAATAACATCCCATTCTTAAGTTGTTTTAAAAATTCATTATCTTTTAAAATATTTATCAAATCATTTTCGTGATTCATAAAATATTTACAATTAATTTTAGATAATTTGATATCGCTAGAAATTCTTTTAGTTTCTTTAAGATGATGAAATAATGTTTGAACAAAAAAACTTTTTCCAACACCACTATTCCCAATGAGAAGGAACGTATAATTTTTATTAGGGTACATTAATTCTGAATGAACTATTTTAATAGCATTTTTTAAACTACCATTATACCCTATCATTCTTTGAAATATCATATTATATTCTTCTTCTATTTGATTAAGAGTGATAAACCTATATAAAACTGGTCTACCATCTATTTTTTCTAATTTATTATCTTTAACTAATTGATTAAGTATTGATGATAAATTTGTTCTTTGCATATGAAAATGTTCAACCAATTCTTGAGTTGTAAATAGCTTATCTTCATTATCCATACTTACCATTCTTTGTATATATGATAAAACCAAATCCTTTTTTTTCATATGTATTCGCCCTTCATTCATCAAAATTTAAAAACAATATGTTTTTTTTATTAAACTTTGGCATTGTCATATAAAAATTAATCTTATTATAAATTAATTTTTATATACTCCATCATTCCTACGCCTATAATCATTATAATTAATCAATATAAATTATTCAATATAATAGAAAACAAGTAAAAAAAACAGTTGCCTAAACAGACTTCTTATAAATCTATTTAGACAACCACATTTTAAAAGTTATTAAATTTTCTAAATATTAACATATCCTTTTTTATATAACTATTTACCAGAAACACATCCACTATCCACAGGTATAACAACACCATTTATAAATGATGTTGCATCTTCACACAAGAACATAACTTTTATCAAGAACTCTCATACATTCATCAAAACCTTTTTTATATCTATTGTCCATGAATCATTTAAATTTATCCTGGGGATCAATAATAATTTTCCCATTTTCCTTAGCACACTTTTCAAAATCAGCTCTAACAATTATTATTTTTTTCACCATATCCTTCAGAAACAGGCGCTATATTTTTTTTGTTATCTAAATCATCATGAATCTTATCATTATTCTCACTCATGGTTCTCATCTCCTTTTTGTACCATTAACTGATACAGCCGTAATTGTACAAATGACACTTTACAATTGTATCATTATAGACGTTTCTTAACGAAGGAGTATTTATATATTCTTCATAACTTATTGCCTTTATTGTATTGCTCATTTTTACTGTATCCCTTAACTAATTTTAAGACTAATTCTTCCCATACAAGTGCTTCTGTATTGTTTAAGCACGATAGAACTTCTAACCCAGCTACTAAGCCTCTATTAGCTAATTCATTTATAATTTCACTTATAAGCAATTAGCTGTTTCTTGCGCTTCTGTATGCTTTTTTAAGAGTGATGCTAATTCTTTATTTTCTATCTACATCACTCAACTTCATTTTTAATAAACTCAACACCTAAATTATTCAATACTTGTTTTATGCCATTTAAAACATGTAACAAACGCTCTTCTATTGTTAATTTACTCATCTTTCTTTTTTATCCTCTATTAAAATAGATTTCTTATATTGCTGCACTCTTTAATCATAACAATCATTTCATTTGCTTTTTCTTCTATTGTGTTACAAAATCCATCAACTGCTTTTTCTTTATCTATGTCAGCTTGGAATATATATTCTTCGCTACCTGTACAATAAGGCATCAAATAATTAATTGTACATACATTATGAGATACTGTGATATTTGTAATTTATTATTGGAGTTAAACCTGGTAAAAGTGATTATCCACAAAACAGTAATACTATTTCACCAGATAAAAAGTTAGAGAAGTATTGGAAAAAAGTATTCAAACCATTGAAAAATGAAGAAATAGAAAATATATACATCATCATTTTTTCCAAAAACAACTTTATTTTTTAAATTACTAAGATGCTTTTCTGCACCTTTTAGAGTTTTAAAAACTTTTGGTTTTTGCATATTAAAATAGCTACTTGGATAAAGATATGTGCCGTCCATATCACTATATGTTCCTGCATAAATTCCATCGTTATATTTGATTACATACATTTTTCATTACCTCCTTTTAATCCAAGCTATCTTCTAAAATACTTTTTAAGATTGAACGTACATAATCATATGAACGCTCTCGTTCTTTCTGCTCTTCTTTTGTATATCTATCATAAGAATATCCACGGGTATTAGTTTTTCCATACCCTCGGAAAAACAATTTCTCATTATTTTTGCATTTAAAATACACATATCTAAATTCAAAATTGAAATTCTTATATATAACATAAATACTATTTACATCATTGCTGCGTATACTTATTTCAATTTCTGGATTAATTTTATTAATTTCTTCTTGAATACATTCTTTTATTAACAAAGCATATTTCTTTTCATAATTTTCCAGTTCTTCTTTAAATTTCTTAATTTTATTCATTTCAATTTCTCTTTTTATTCAGCCTCATCATAGAGTTCACTAACATGATAAACAACTATAGCATCATTAAATGCTTTATTTATTTTATCGCTGTTTTTTTCCAGCCAGTCTTGTCGTTTTTCTTCATTCTATTTAATCCACGATTTTGGTACTTCATACAGTATTGAAAGTTGTATTCATCTTTCAATTTAGCAAACTTTAAATATTCATACTCAAATCGGGTAAGTTTAATTGTTTCTATTTTTAACATTTTTTACCACTCCTTATAAATGCCAGGATTCCTGCAAATGCTTCATTTCTCCATTTTTCTATTC
>NZ_JAHOCB010000006.1:0-105555 GCF_019125875.1 Erysipelatoclostridium sp. MSK.23.31
TTGTTGATGCCTGGTTAACTGGTGAGTATGAAGGTGGGCGTCATCAAGTTAGAATTGATATGCTCAAAGATATTGAAGTGAGGCAATGTAAGTAAGATGTCATTAGAAATAATTCAAACTTTAAATCCTGAATATACAATCAAAAGTATTACTGACGAAGCTTTTAGAACTTATGGTAAGGTTATTGATAATAATATTGATGAAGCAATTGAATTTTGTATAGACTTTGTTCAGGCAGCTAAACAAGATAACTTTTATCTTCCTAGCGTTTTAGAAGTAGAACAATTGTCTTCGATTATTGAGCTGTCACATCGTGTTTATGGTTATTTAGAAATAATTGCAGGTATTGTCGCCGGTGATAATGTTGAATTAAGTGGAATTGAATATCATCAAGGAAGTGAAACAATTATTGCAGTCACTGATTATATTTTAGTAGTTGGGCATATATGGGATATGCAAGATGACACATATAATAGTTCTAAATGTGAACTTTTCTATGTTCCGAAAGGTACGATCGTTGAATGTTATAGTGCTACTTTACATTACACTCCTATAGCGGTTAGTAAAGAAGGCTTTATAACTATTTGTTTATTATTAAAAGGAACTGGCGATATTTTAGAAAAGCGTAAAAAGATTTTAAAGAAGAAAAATAAATGGTTTATTGCTCATCAGGATAACCTAGAAAAGATTGCCTCAGGGGATTATCCGGGTTTATTAGGCAGAAAAATCATAATTGATCATTAAGCAAGATTTTTATAATCTTGCTTCTTTTTTATTTGTGAAATTTCACGTTAAAATGTGATAATGGGCTATTATCTTAACATCGGTACAAACAGCCTTCAAAATATTGTAAGCGCTTTTAATTATTGTTAAGATAGGCATATAGGGACCTATACATTAGAAAAGTGAGGAGAGTTTAGAATATGATGCAAAAAATTCAAAGATTTGGTGGGGCGATGTTTACACCAGTCTTGTTATTTGCTTTTTCAGGAATTGTCATCGGTGTTTGTACAGTATTCCAAAGTGATGTCATCATGGGAAGTATTGCAGCATCGGACACTACTTGGTTTAAAGTATGGTATGTTGTAAAAGAAGCAGCATGGACAATCTTTAGACAAGTCAACTTATTATTTGTTATTTCGTTACCAATTGGTCTAGCTAAAAAACAAAATGCTAGAGCATGTATGGAATCATTTGTTTTATATTGTACCTTTAATTATGCATTAGCAGCACTATTAAGCAATTGGGGTTCATTTGTAGGAATTGATTACGCAATTGAAGCTGGTAGTGGTACAGGTCTTGCTAGTGTAGCAAGTATTAAAACGTTAGATACTGGAATGGTTGGTGCATTGATTGTTGCTGGTGTTGCAGTATGGTTGCATAACCGTTATTTCGATACAAAACTGCCTGAATGGTTAGGAGTATTTAGAGGTTCTTCGTTTGTGGCGATGATTGGTTTTCCTGTAATGATTGGATTAGCAGTTATTTTCTTCTTTATTTGGCCACAAGTTCAACATGGAATTGCTGGTGTTCAAACATTTATTATTAGCAGTGGCGCCTTAGGGGTATGGGTGTATACTTTCTTAGAAAGAATTCTGATTCCAACAGGATTACACCATTTTATTTATATGCCGTTTATGTATGATTCAGTTGCAATTGAAGGCGGAATCAAAACTGCTTGGGTAGCAGCAATGCCAGAAATCGCTAAATCAACAGCTTCATTAAGAACATTGTTCCCAGCTGGTGGTTATGCATTATATGGTTTCTCTAAAATGTTCGCTCCACTAGGTATTAGTGCGGCATTCTATGCAACAGCAAAAGAAAACAAGAAAAAAGAAGTATTAGGATTAATGATTCCGGTTACTTTAACAGCAATGTTTGCAGGGATTACAGAACCAATTGAATTTACATTCTTGTTTATTGCGCCGGTAATGTTTGCAGTGCATTCTGTTTTGGCAGCATCATTAGCAACAGCACAATATTTAATTGGAATTAGTGGTGACTTTGGAAGTGGAATTATTTCTAATGCGGCCTTGAACTGGATTCCACTTGGATCAGCACATTGGCAACAATATTTATTATCAGTTGTAATTGGTCTAGTTTTCTCAGGAATTTGGTTTATTGTATTTAAATTTATCATTGAAAAATTTGATTTTAAAACACCTGGTCGTGAAGACGATGATGAAGAAGTTAAGTTGGTTTCAAAAGCTGAATATAAAGCTTCTAAAGAGGATACAAGCAATGATCCAACTGGAAATATTGAAGTTAAAGGTGGCGATGCTGGTAAAGCAGCAGCTTTCTTAGCGGCATTAGGTGGTAAAGATAATATAGAATCAGTTACAAACTGTGCAACTCGCTTAAGAGTATCAGTTAAAGATGAAACATTAGTACAACCGGTTGGAGTCTTTAAAAAGGCTGGTGCTCATGGTTTAGTTGCTAAAGGTAAAGCGTTCCAGGTTATCGTTGGATTAACAGTACCTTATGTAAGAGAAGAATTTGAAAAGTTATTATAAAAAGGGGAGAAGAAGAATGAAAAAACAATCATCTATTTGTATTGCTGGCGGTGGAAGTACTTTCACCCCAGGAATTGTTCTAATGCTTATGGAAAATCAAGAACGTTTTCCAATTCGTCAAATTAAATTATATGATAATAATGCAGAGCGACAAAATAAATTAGCTGAAGCATTAGGAATTTTAATGAAAGAAAGATATCCAGAAGTTGCCTTTTCTTGGACAACTGATCCAGAAACGGCATTTACGGATATTGATTTTTGTATGGCACATATTCGTGTTGGTTTATACGCAATGCGTGAACTAGATGAAAAAATCCCATTAAAACATGGTGTTGTTGGTCAAGAAACATGTGGACCTGGTGGTTTAGCATATGGAATGCGTTCAATTGGTGGTGTTTTAGAAATTTTGGATTATATGGAAAAGTATTCTCCTAATGCCTGGATGTTGAATTATTCAAATCCAGCTGCTATCGTAGCTGAAGCAACTAGAAGATTACGACCAAATTCTAAAATTATTAATATTTGTGATATGCCAATTGGAATTGAAAGAAATTTTGCTACTATTTTAGGCTTAGAATCACGTAAAGATATGATTGTAAGATATTATGGTTTAAATCACTTTGGCTGGTGGACATCAATTACTGATAAAGAAGGTAATGATTTAATGCCAAAAATTAAAGAACATTGTCGTCAATTTGGTTATGCTGTTGATACTGAAGATTTTCAACATCGCGATCAATCTTGGATTGATACTTATACTAAAGTTAAAGATGTATATGCGGTTGATCCTGATACATTACCAAATACTTATTTAAAATATTATTTATATCCAGATTATGTAGTTGAACATTCAAATAAAGAATATACACGTGCTAATGAAGTTATGGATGGACGAGAAAAAAGAGTATTTGGGGCAGCTGCTGATATTGTAGCGAAACAAACTGCTAAAGATTGTGGATTTAGTACGGATACACATGCTGCTTATATCGTCGATTTAGCTTGTGCAATTGCTTTTAATACAAAAGAAAGAATGTTGTTGATTGTTCCTAACGATGGTGCAATAATTAACTTTGATCCAACAGCAATGGTTGAAATTCCATGTATCGTTGGTAATGAAGGTGCTGAACCATTAAAAATGGGAGAAATTCCACAATTCCAAAAAGGTTTGATGGAACAACAAGTATCAGTTGAAAAATTATGTGTTGAAGCTTGGATCGAAGGAAGTTATCAAAAAATGTGGCAAGCTTTAACATTATCAAAAACAGTACCAAGTGCTAAGGTAGCAAAAGAAATTTTAGATGATTTAATTGAAGCAAATAAAGGATATTGGCCAGAATTAAAATAATAGGAGGAAGTGAAAATGGTGTACGGAAAACTACAATCAATATTTAAATTTTTTAAAGGAATGAGTGCCTTGGATATTGTAAAATATCTATTTGTGGGTATTCCTATCTTGATTCTTGGATTCTTGTATTTATTTATGGCCCAAGGGGATATTGAAAAGATGTTTAATGAACCTTTGATTGTGGGACAATTATTACTCGTTCTAGCAATGCCATTTTGTTATCTTGCAATGCGCAATATCTGTCAAGATCTTAAAGATCGAAAAAAACGTGATGGATTATTAATTCCGTTATGGATCTTAATTGTCTATCAAGTTAGTTCATTTAATATGATTTGTAGTTTTCTCATCATTTATGGTACTTTCCAAGAGTATGGTAAAGGAATGTTTGCAATAAAAAAATTCACTATAAATAATAGTACTAAAGCGATGTTAGTGGGATTGATTCCGCTTGGTATGTTGTACGGATTAGTTTTATTTGTTAAAATTAGATTAGGAATACTATTCTAGGAGGAATCAGGAATGTTAAATTTGTTTAAGAAAAAAAGTAAATCAGTAGAAGTATTAGCACCACTAACCGGGACGACACTTTCAATTGAAGAAGTGCCAGATCCTGTCTTTTCAGAAAAAATGATGGGGGAAGGAATTGCCATCAAGCCTACTACAGATACAGTTGTAGCGCCGTTTAAGGGGACAGTTAAAATGTTAATGCCTAATTCTGGACATGCAGTTGGTCTGTTGAGTGAGGATGGTCTAGAAATATTGATCCATGTGGGGATGGATACAGTTTCGTTAGAAGGGGAAGGATTTGAAGTTTTAACAGAAGTTGAAGCTAAAGTAGAGTCGGGTGATCCATTAATAAAATTCGATGAAGCATTTTTGAAATCAAAAGAGATGGATACTCTTACAATGGTTGTTGTAACTAATCCTGGTGATTTTCAACCGGAGCAGTTCTTAACAAATAAAGAGGTTAAAGCGGCTAACGATCCGATCATGGTTTATAAAAAATAATAGAAAAGTATTATTGGTTAAAAACTGATCATCATTTGGTGATCAGTTTTTTAGTTAGCTATTTTAATCATTAGTGTACTGGAGTATACTGTAGATATTTGGAGGGAAAATAATGGAAGGGAAAAATGGTTTAATGACACATGGCAATATTGCAAAACAGCTGATCGTGTTTGCGATACCATTATTGGTTGGAAATTTATTTCAACAGCTGTATAATACAGTCGATAGTATCGTTGTAGGTAATTTTATTGGTGATCAAGCTTTAGCAGCAGTAAATTCCAGTGGACCAATTATTGATATGCTGGTTAGTTTTTTTATGGGGTTATCATTAGGTGCCGGTGTTTTAATTTCTAATTATTTTGGAGCTCAAGATTGTCAGGGAGTTAAAGAAGGTGTTCATACAGCAATGGCTTTAGCGCTTGTTTCAAGTCTTATCACAACAATAGTCGGAGTGATTTTCACCCCAATAATCTTAAAATGGGTAAGAGTTGATTCATCCGTAATTGGGCAGAGCATTATTTATTTACGGATTTATTTTTTAGGAGTAATTGGTTTAATTATTTATAACATGATTAGTGGAATCTTAAGAGCGGTTGGTGATTCTAAATATCCATTATATTTTTTAGTTGTTTCATCGATTGTAAATATTATTTTAGATTTGGTATTTGTTGTAATTTTTAAGATGGGAATTGCTGGGGTGGCGATTGCTACTACGATTGCTCAGATCACTAGCGCATTATTATCAATTTATATTTTAGTGAGATCTAAAGAAATGTATAAACTAGAATTGCAGCAGATTCATTTTTATCCCGATATTTTAAAAAAGACAGCTAAGATTGGAATGCCTAGTGCAATGCAAAATGCGGTAGTTTCTTTTTCAAATATTATTATGCAGTCAAATATTAATGTGTTTGGTGCTTATGCGATGGCTGGAACAGGTTCATATACTAAAATCGATGGATTTGCTATCTTACCGGTTTTAAGTTTTGCAATGGCATTAACAACTTTTGTTGGACAAAATAAGGGTGCACAAGAATATGAAAGAATAAAAAAAGGGGCACGTATTGGAACTTTGATCAGCTGTGGGATCATTTTGACACTGACAATCATTATTGTTTTTACAACCCCGTATTTATTAAGAATTTTTTCATCAAATTCCCAAGTAATTGAATATGGACGAACGATGATGTTATGTATTGCTCCAGGCTATTTATTTTTAACTCTATCCCAATGTATTTGTGGTGTTTTGCGGGGTGTTGGAAGAACCAATATTCCAATGTTTGTTCTAATTGGGTGCTGGTGTATTTTTAGAGTAATCTGGGTTACAGTAACAACTAACATTTTCCATAACATTGTTTTTGTAAATTTAGGCTGGCCAGTTTCTTGGATTTTTAGTTCGCTTGTATTAGGCATATATTATTATAAAGCTAACTGGTTATATGACTAGGTTCTTCTTTTTTGAAGAATCTTTTTTTGTAAAAAATTAGCACTTGTATTGACAAAGTGCTAGAAAAGGATATAATAATTTTAGCACTTAGGAATGGCTAGTGCTAAAAAGGAGTGATTAAAATGATTAAGCCATTACATGATAATGTTATTTTGAAAAAAGATGAAGTAGAAAATAAAACATCTAGCGGAATTATTTTAACAACCGAAACAAAAAAGATTCCCAGTGTAGCAACAGTTGTTGCTTTAGGTCCTGATTGTAAATCCGAAATTAAAGAAAATAGTAAAGTTGTTTACAAAGAATATTCAGGAACTAATATTAAAATTGACGAAGTAGATTATATTGTCATCGAAGAAAAAGATATTTTAGCTTATATTGCTTAGGAGGTAATTAGAAATGGCAAAAGAAGTTAGATTTTCAAGTGACGCCCGCAAGTCAATGTTAAAAGGAGTAAATACTCTTGCAGACGCTGTATGTATTACGTTAGGTCCTAAGGGGCGAAATGTTGTGTTAGAAAAAAGTTATGGTTCACCATTGATTACTAATGATGGTGTTAGTATTGCTAAAGAAATTGAATTAGAAGATAAATTTGAAAATATGGGAGCAAAATTAGTATATGAAGTAGCTAATAATACTAATGATGTTGCTGGTGATGGAACAACAACAGCAACTATTCTTGCTCGTAATATGATCAATAGCGGGATGAAAGCCGTTGATAAAGGATGTAATCCTGTTCTAATGCGTGAAGGTATTGAATATGCGAGCAAAGAGGTAGCAAAAACTATTTTGAAGAATTCACGTAAAGTTGAAACTAGTGGAGATGTTGCTAGTGTTGCAACGATTTCGGCTGGTAGTAAAGAAATTGGAGATTTAATTGCTGAAGCGATGGATAAGGTTGGTCGTGATGGGATTATTAATGTTGATGAAAGTAATGGATTTGATAATGAATTAGAAATCAGTGAAGGAATGCAGTATGATAAAGGATATGTTTCGCCATACATGGTTTCTGATCGTGAAAAAATGCAAGTCGAATTAGAAAATCCATATGTTTTAGTAACTAATCATAAAATTAATAATTTACAAGAAATTTTACCAGTACTTGAACAAGTTTTAAAGACAAACAAACCATTATTATTGATTGCTGAAGATTATGAAAATGAAGTAATTTCAACTTTAGTTTTAAATAAATTACGTGGTACTTTCAATGTTGTTGCAACTAAGGCTCCTGGTTTTGGTGATAATCAAAAAGAAATGCTGCAAGATATTGCTGCATTAACAGGTGCAAAACTTTATAATAAAGACTTAAATATGAAGTTGGAAGAACTTCAATTAGAAGAACTTGGTACTATTAAAAAAGTTATTGTGACTAAAGATAATACTACTATGATCAGTGGTAATGAAGAAAATCCTGAGTTAAAGGCACGAATTGAAGAAATAAAAACAAGAGTTGCTAGCAGTACTAGTGATTATGATAAAAAACAATTCCAAGAACGCCTTGGTAAGTTAACAAATGGGGTTGCAACAATTAAAGTTGGAGCGACTACTGAAAGTGAATTAAAAGAAAAGAAATTACGTATTGAAGATGCTTTAAATGCTACTAAAGCAGCAGTTGCAGAAGGTATTGTAATTGGTGGTGGAGCAGCATTAGTTGAAGCTTATAAAGAATTAAAACCAGTGCTTAAAAATGATAATGTTGATGTTCAAAAAGGTATTAATATCGTGATGGAAGCATTATTATCACCAATTTGTCAAATTGCTGAAAATGCTGGATATAACAGCGAAGATATTGTTGATATGCAAAAATCTGCAGCTAAAAATCAAGGATTTGATGCCAAAAATGGTGAATGGGTTGATATGTTTGATAAAGGAATTATTGATCCGACTAAAGTTACTCGTAGTGCATTATTAAATGCTGCAAGTATCTCAGCTTTATTTATTACAACTGAAGCTGGTGTTGCAGAAATTAAGTCTGAAACACCAGAGGCTCCAATGATGCCAAATCAAATGTATTAATAAAAAAGGTTTTGTATTGATTTTAAATACAAAACCTTTTTGTTATATTTTTTCGATTTCATCGATCCAGTTACTTACGTTTGCATCACTTGGCATTCGCCAGTCACCACGAGGAGAGAGAGAGACACTTCCAACTTTAGGACCATCTGGGATACAGCTACGTTTAAATTGTTGGCTAAAGAAACGCCAATAAAATTTAGTTAGCCATTTCTTAATAGTTTTTTTGTCGTATTTATCTTTAAAAGCTAGTTTAGTTTTACGATATAGTTTACGTGGTTCATCACCAAAACGGACCATATGATAAATAAAGAAATCATGCAGCTCATATGGACCTACGATATCTTCAGTTTTTTGAACGATCTGATCATTTTCTTGAGGTAATAACTCTGGTGAAACAGGTGTATCTAGTATATCTTTTAAGATTGTTTCTAATTTTTCTCCATGATACAAACTAGCTATGTAATCAACTAAATAACGAACTAAGGTTTTAGGAACAGAGACATTTACTGCATACATTGACATATGATCGCCATTGTATGTTGACCAGCCTAAAGCAACTTCTGATAAATCTCCAGTTCCAATCACAAGACCACCAACTTGATTAGCTTTATTCATGAGAATTTCTGTTCTTGTTCTTGCTTGAACATTTTCATAAGTAACATCATGAATATTTTCATCTTGTTCAATATCTCTAAATTGAATACGGACAGATTCTGTAATATCAACTTCAATACTTGTTACAGCTAATTCTTCCATTAATCCTAAGGCATTGTTTTTAGTCCTTGAAGTAGTTCCAAAACAAGGCATTGTAATTGCAATAATATCTTTTGTATCATAATTTAGCTTTTTGAAGGCCATCGTACATACTAATAAGGCTAAGGTAGAATCTAACCCCCCCGAAATACCAATAACGACTTTTTTGATTCCGGTGGCTTTTAAGCGTTGCATTAAACCTCTTGTTTGGATATCAAATACCTCTTTACAGCGTTTAGCCCGTAAGTCTCGATTACTAGGGACAAATGGGTGGGGATCATAATAATATGTGGTATTTAAATCGATATTTGTTGAATCAAAATAAATAGTTTCATAATTATGATATGATTTAAAAGTTGTCATTTTTCGACGTTCACTTGATAATTTCTTTAAATCGAGATCACCATAGATCAGTTCACTGTCAAAACCTCGGCTCTCTTTGATCATTGTTCCATTTTCACTAATAATGTGATGCCCACTAAAAACAACATCTGTGGTACTTTCGCCATTACCGGCATTACAATAAACATAGCCACAAACTAAACGAGCTGATTGAGAACTTACTAGTAAACGACGATAATCGCTTTTTGTTGTAATTTCATTGCTGGCAGAAGGATTTAAAATTAAATTAGCACCATTTAAAGCCAGTTTAGTACTTGGGGCATCTGGTAACCAAAGATCTTCACAAATTTCAACTCCAAATTTAAAATCTGAATTAGTTGTTGAAGCAAAAACATAGTGAGTTCCAAAAGGTATCTTTTGACCATTAAAGTTTGTCAGTGTATTTTCTTTTGGGGCTTGTTCAAAACGACGAGCTTCATAAAATTCCTGATAATTAGGAATATGTGTTTTAGGGACTAAGGCAAGCAGCGCCCCTTGATGAATTACTGCAGCTACATTATAAAGACTATTTAAATGTTGATAAGGTAAACCGACAATGGTGATTAAATCTTTATTATTTGTTGCAGTGATAATTGTTTGCAGTTGCTGTTTAGCCTCATTTAATAAGCGATCTTGATTGAAAAGATCTTCACAAGTATATCCGGTTAAACAAAGCTCGGGTAGAACTAAAACTCTAGCATCATTATGATAAGCTTCATTAATTAAGTTACAAATATTTTCACTATTATTTTTTACGTTAGCAATACTAGTTTCAAAAGAACCAGCAGCGACACGGATGTATCCATCTTTCATTATATCTCCTCCAATGACTATATTGTACACTGATAAATGTTTCTAAACAAGCTGAAAAAAGTAATCTAATTATTGACTAGATTACTTTTTTAAAACCATGACCTTTTCATTTTTTAAATCAAGTTCGTCGGTGAATTGGAAGCCGCGCATTTGATATAAAGAAGTGGCAGCTTCTAATTGTAAAACGATTTTGCGATTTTGTTCATCTACTTTTTTATGATTGTCAAAATTTTCCACCATATTTATAATATTAATAATTATTGCATTTCATGATTAGATTATTCAACTTTTTTAGTAAACTTGAATTTAAAACATAAGATCAAAGCAATTGTAATTGAAGAAGCAAAAATTAGATACATAATGGTATAGCCATTATTTCCTGGGAAAATATCTAAAACTCGACCTCCAATGATTTGAAAAATCAAAGCTGAAAAGCCTTTGGCTAACATCGATGAAATACCATAGGCACTATTGACATATTGTTCATCAACTAAATCTAATATAATTCTTACAGCAACAAGAATAAAAACAATTGTTGTTAGACCTTGAAAAAAGAAAACAGACATAATCAAATATGGTGCTGGACAAGTTGAATACCAGACAAAGCGAATGATAGATAAAACACAGGCAAATATCATTAAAGCTTTATATGAAATCTTTTTCATATAACGATCTGAAAATAAGACAGCAGGGATCTCTGATAAGGTACTAAATAACAGAGTCGTTCCTACAATCGTAGTAGTCCCTCCTAAACCTTTGATTACTAATGGGAGGTAAACCATTTGGGCAGAACTTGGGCCTTGAAAAAGAATATAGATTAACATAAAAATTTTAAAAGGTTTGTTGTGCCATAAATGTTTTAAAACTTCTTTAGTTGTTACTTTGGCTGCTTTACCAACGATAAGCGGTTTAGCATCGTGCATCATATAAAAAGAAAACAACATGAGCAATAGACCAGCTGCAAAAATATAGAAGTTTGCAGTTGGTGAAATATAGTCATAAACAATACCGCTTACCTGAGCAGCAATAGCATAAAGAATAGATCCCCAAACTCTGATTGCTCCAAATGGATATGGTGAGGCAGTAGCTAAACGATCTGTTAAGGCGGTAATTCCGTTTAAACAACCTTGAGTGAAGCCGTTCAATAAAAATAAAAAGATAAAAGACTTTGTTGAAGCAAATAGTAAACCAAAAATAATTGTTAATGCACCAGTTATAATTGCGACTAGTTTTGGACTTTTAAATTTATCAGCTAGAAAACCTGTAATTGGTTGAGTCGCCATTGCAAACAAAGCCGCAGCCGAAGTGATTAATGAAATTTCAGTAGCCGAGCAGTTTATTCCAGCAAGATAGACAGAAATGATACAAGAAAACATTGCCCATGAAAAATAGAACATCCCATTTCCTAAGGCGTAGTAGATATAACTTCCCTTTTTGAACATGTATGACCCTCCAAATATTTTTTGATGCTTCGATTTTATCACTGAAATTTTTTAAGTAAGCGCTTTTTCATTTTTTGGAAAAGAATATCTAGAATCCGGTATAAGAGCTATATTTTTTACAACATAGCACCAGACAAGTAATTTGTTGAACTTGGAAGAATAATGGTTTATAATGAAACAGGTTTGGAGGGTTTCAATATGAGTTTTGAAATGTTATCAGATTTAGGGATAAAAAAATATGAAATGTGTCGTGATGATATTGGGCGCTTCTTTGCTCGTTCAGTAGTTGCGGGATTATATTTAGGATTAGCGACGATCTTATCAACAACATTAGGAACATTGCTATTTAAAGATAATTTAATTGCTTCAAAAATTGCTGTAGCAGGTTCATTTGGAATCGGATTAGTAATTATTGTAATTTTAGGATCAGAGTTATTTACAGGAAATTGTTTTACAACAATGATTCCTGTTTATGGTAAGAAATTGAAGTTTCGTCAGATAATTCCCATGTGGATAGTTTGTTATTTTGGGAATTTTGTAGGAATTGCACTAGTTTGTTATTTATTTTTTATTAGTGGTAGTAATCATGAACTGCTTTCGGAATATGTTGTTAGTTGTGCAAATACAAAATTAAGTTTTGATATCATTGAATTATTAGTCAAAGCAGTTTTATGTAACTTTATCGTTTGTGTAGGTGCTTACGTAGGGATGAAGATGCAGGACGATACGGCCAAAACAATTATTATGATGATTGTGGTTATGGCATTTGTTTTACCTGGATTCGAACATAGTATTGCTAATATGGGTTCTTTCACTTTAACGATAGGGGTTTTAGGAAGTGGTGCTAACTTTGGTTTGATTGCTATACATATGATCGTAGTAACTTTTGGTAATATGATTGGTGGTGGAGTTTTGTTAGGATTACCACTATATCTAATGATTAAGCCAAATAAATAAAGATCTATGATAATGAATTTATGATTCATTATTAATAGATTTTTTTATTTGCATTTATTACGGTTTTAAATTTTTGTTCGGGAATAAATTATATCAATATCAAAAATACCTAATCAATCAGCTTTATTAATACTAAGAATAACATCATAATCATCTTTGTTGATAAAAGTACGATAACATAGAGGTGTTAATTGATTGGTAGAAATTGTATGTTTTGATGATTATTTTTAAGTATCAGTATAGTTAATTGCTCTTTTAAAATGTGCCTATAGAGATAAAACGCTCATCTTCTTCAATAATACTAGCTTGATATTGATAGGAAATTAATTATTTTGATGAAGCTAGTCCAATTAAAAGATTAAATTTTTGGTAACCTTTATTTTACCTGAATATAGGAAAATAGTTAATTTAAGATTATTTTGTGGTGCATACATACACAATTTCTACTGACAGTCATCAATAACTCTTTTATTTAAAAAAAATTATTGCCTAAGCGATTGAACTTGATTATTGATGTTGACAAAACTGTGGTTTATCGATAAAATTTTTATACATGATTAAAGCAAGAATAGACGTTGTCAAGAAGATAACATTATGCCATGAAGGTAGTAGACTGTTTTGAAAAACAGGTATTTTTATGGCTTTTTTCATGTTTTATAAGGAGGGAAAAATGAAAAATTTAAGTGTTAGAAATATCGTTTTAGCTGGTTTTTTCTTGGCAGTAGGAATTGTTTTACCGTTTTTTACGATGCAGATACCAAGTATCGGCAACATGTTGTTACCAATGCATATCCCAGTATTGATTTGTGGGTTTGTTTGCGGGTGGCCGTTAGGATTAATTGTTGGCTTTATCTTACCATTGCTTAGAAGTATGTTATTTACAATGCCGCCAATGTATCCAACTGCATTAGCTATGGCTTTTGAATTAGCTGCTTATGGAGCTTTAACAGGGTTATTTTATAATCGTTTAGCTAAAAAGCCGCTCAATACTTATATTGCTTTAGGAATAGCGATGATTGGTGGAAGAGTAATCTGGGGAATTATTAGTGCAATATTATATGGAATGGCAGGACAGCCATTTGAATTTGCAATCTTTATAGCTGGAGCTTTTACCAATGCAATTCCTGGAATCATATTACAGCTGATCGTGATTCCAATATTAATTATGGCATTAGAAAATGCGCATTTAATTAAATATAATAATGATTAGTGCACTCGTTAAAACTCAGCTAGAGAAATATCCCCAAATGAAGGCTCAGGATATTATTAAATTAATTTATCAAAATGAATTTGGTGGTGGACATATGATTGATGATCCTGAGACTAGTTTAAAGCGTTTAAAAGATGAGGCAAAGCAGTTAAAAAATAATAGTTTTATTGAAGAAGACATAGGGAATGATTTGGTTCGTGTTTACTTAGGAAATGCTGGTGAATTAGAACTGCTTACATTAAATCAATTATTTGTATATTCTGCTAAACTAATGAACGGGAGTATTATTTCCTTCATTAATAAGTTAGAGCAATTAAAGAGTGCTTGTCAAAGAGGGACAATTAGTTTTGATTATAGGCAAATTTGTTTAGAAATCGAAAATTACGAGAAACTTAATTATCCTCCTATTAGTCATTCATCAACATATCGGGAACTATATCAGCCACATTATCGAGTTATTAATAAACAGATTTATAGCTATTTTCCCGTAATTTTAAAAATTAATCAATTATTGCAAACAACCGATCGTTTAAATATTGCTATTGATGGAAAATGTGGTGCAGGGAAGTCGACCCTTGGTGAAATGATTAAGGCAATTTTTGAAACAAATCTTTTTAAAATGGATGATTTTTTCTTACAGCCTTTTCAACGAACTGCTGCTCGTTTAAATGAACCGGGTGGAAATATTGATTATGAACGTTTTAAAGAAACAGTAATTGTTCCTTTGCAACATCAGGAAAGCGTTAAATATCAGCGTTTTGATTGTTCAAAGATGGCTTTAGAAGCTCATGTAGAATTAATTCCATATTCTCGCTTTAATGTTATTGAGGGAACTTACAGTATGCATCCGTATTTTGGAATGTTTTATGATTTCACGATTGCTTTGAACGTATCTGATGATATTCAAGCTAAGCGTATTTTAATGCGTAATGGTGAGATGATGTATGAGAAATTTAAGAAAATCTGGATTCCTTTAGAGAATAAATATTTTGATCAGTATAATATTTTTAATGTTGCGGATTTGCAATATTATAGTAATTAAGCAGCAATTTTAAGGAAATAAATTGCTGTTTTTATTTTGTGAAAAAGCCTTATTAAATCAAAAAATTACTGATTACTTTTAGCATATCTGTTTAAAAAATGTTTGTTTAATGATAAACTTAAATAAGAAAGGGTGATAGTAATGCCTAAAAATATATATGTACTTTCTGACCTTCATGGCCACTACAATATTTTTATCAAAATGTTGGAAAAAATTAATTTTTCTGATGATGATGTTCTATATATTTTAGGGGATTGTTGTGATCGAGGTCCAGATAGCTTAAAAATTTATTTATATATTCAAAAATTTGATAACATTCATTTAATTAAGGGAAATCACGAGATTATGATGCGTGATGCTTTTAAAGTTGATGACCCTGCTTCATCACAAGGCCGGATGTGGGCTCAAAATGGTGGAAATAAAACATTTCACAGCTACCATGAATATTTACATAAAAAAGCATTTAATGACTGTGATTATAAAGTAATTAAAGCGGCGTTTTATAAGATGATGATTGATTACATTGACCGTTGTCCTTCATTTATTGAACTGAATTGTAATGGTCAAGATTATGTATTGATTCATGCAGGAATCAATCCTGAAAAGGGGTTATATGAACAAACTGAAGAAGAATGTGCATGGATGCGCGAGTATTTCTTTATGTCAAAAGGTTTGGATAATAAGATTATTATTTTTGGTCATACGCCAACTTGTTATATTCATCAGGCAAGTGGCTGTTTTGATGTTTGGTATGATCCGGTTTTTAAAGATAAGATCGGGATTGATGGCGGTTTAGGACCATTTGATAAAGGGCAGCTAAATTGTTTATGTTTAAATACTCAAGAAGTATTTGTAATTAAAAAAAGTGAATTGGCTATTCAGGAATAGAAAAAACTCTAATTTTAAAATTAATAAGAGTAGAATTAAATCAAGGGAGGTATTTTATGAATTTATTAATAAGTAGAATATTAACGTATTTAAATGGGACATTGCTTTATGATTCACATTATCGTTTTTGTAAATTCATTGTTTATCATTACTTAGAATTAGAGGATTTATCTTTCAATGAAGTTAGTGAAAAAAGTCAAATCAGTAAAGAGGATATTTTAAGGTTTTGTGCTTTGCTTGGTTTTGATGATTATGATACATTTAAAGCCGAACTGTTGAGATCACATATGATTCGTTTAGATCAGATTCGGGCTCGAATGCTTGGGGTTAATAGTGAGCAGCTGATTGATGAAATGGAAAAATCTTGTTCGAATGAAGTAATGAGTGAATATATCTCGACTATTTGTGAAGCTATCTTTAAAGCTAAGCGTGTTGTTTTAATAGGAGCTTTATATCCGATGTCTATTGCAGTAGAATTTCAAACTGACTTAGTTAGTTTTGGGAAACCAGTAATTCAGTATCATAATTTTGATAAAGATATCCAGCTTGATGAAAATGATGTTACTATTTTTGTGTCTGCAACAGGTAGGTCAATGAATTCATTTGTTGAAATAAAAAAAGAATTACGGGTTGATTTAACAACCTCTATTTTAATTACTCAAAATAAAACATATGCTTTAGATGAATATAAGATTTCTGATTATGTAATTCAAGTCCCGGGAAAATTTGATGGAATCAATTTTAATTATCAAATTATGACTATTTGTGATTTATTAAGAGTACATTATTATCAACAATACTATTTGTAAAATGAATAATAATTTATCTTTTTTTGTTAATTATTAAAAGAGGATTTCCAAAATGGAGATCCTTTTAATCTATATAAAAAATAAAAGACTGTTTTACAGCCTTTTATATAATAATTAATTTTTATTTTTAAATCCATTTATATCTTTTTTAAATCACTATAGTTAATTAATTGAATGTTATTATCCTTAATAAAGTTTTTCATTTCTTCACTACGTAATAATGCCAATTCTTTCATTCGTGGTAAGCAATAACTAGTCATATCGTATAAACGTTGATCAACATATGCAGGATGACACATATATTCTAAAGTTTCTTCATCAACTTTCATTGAATTAGACATAAAATCATAAGTGATCAAATCATCATACATTTGATCATTACAACGTACATATTCATAATTATCAATGATTTGGTCCCGTTGTCTGATCGGTAGATCATATTCTCTTGCTAATTTAATTACCACTTCTTGATGTTGCGGTAATAGATGAACATGGTGATGAGAGTCAATATGAGTTGGTTTTTTACCAGCTATTTCAATGAATTTCTCTATTTGAGCTTTCCACTCTGTGTATAATTCTTCAGGATCAGCATGGGGTTGATGATCTGGATAGTCTTTTGGACGAATAAAGTTACCATCTTTATCAGTATAACTTTTAGCACCATCTACTAATGGTCTCCCAACTGTTAAGACTAAGTGGATCCCAACACCTAAATCTGGATAATTTTTAGCTTGATCTAAAGCAAATTTAGCAAATGGCATATTCATCATACATGTAGTTGATGTAAGAATTCCATCAGCATGTGCCATTAAAATACCAATTGAATTTCCTTCGGTCATACCAAAATCGTCAGCATTAACAATTAATTTTTTTATCATTTCATAGTCCTCCGTATCTATATCTCCATTATAGGCTATTATAAAAATAATATATATTTTTTTCAAAAACTGCAAACTTTCTGTCATCCATGCTATAATACTTTTAAAAAATGGAGGGAGATCATGAAATCACAAATTAGTGCAACAACAAGTTTATATGCTTTTATCGCTAGTCCTGCACATCATTCTAAATCACCAGCGATGCATAATACAGCCTTTGAACAATTAGGCCTTGATAGTGTTTATTTAGCATTTGATATAAAGAGTGAGGAATTAAAAGATACGATTGCTGGGTTTAAGGCGATGAAAGTTAGAGGAGCTAATGTTTCAATGCCTCATAAACAAAATATTATTCCGTACCTTGATGAAATATCAACAGCTTCAAGATTATGTAATGCAGTGAACACAATTACTTTTAAAGATGGAAAATATTATGGTACGATTACCGATGGAATTGGCTTTACTAGAAGTCTTGAAGAGCAAGGATGGTTGATTAAAGACAAAAAGATAACTATGGTCGGAGCCGGCGGTGCGTCAACTGCAATTATGGTACAGCTTGCTTTAGATGGGGTAAAAGAAATAATCGTTTATAACCGAACTATGCGTACAGAGTTTCAGGAGATAATCAATAATACAATTATTGAAACAGGTTGTACGATTACCTTAAAATCTTTAAGTGATTTAGAAAGTTTGAAAAAAGATATGCACAGCAGTTATCTTTTTATCAATACTACTGGTGTCGGTATGGAACCGATGTTAGAACGATCAGTAGTACCAGATGCTTCTTATTTTAAACCAGATTTAAAAGTAGCTGATATTATTTATCAGCCTGCAGTTACAAAAATGCTGCGATTAGCAAAAGAAGCGGGTTGTGCAACGATGAATGGTGAATTGATGCTGCTTTATCAAGGAGTTGAATCATTTAAAATATGGACAGGTCAAGAAATGCCAATTAATGAAGTAAAAAAAGTACTAGGAATCGAGGTAAAATAATGAAAGAAATAATTGTTGCTTCAACTAATCAAGGAAAAATCAAAGAAATTAAAGCAATGCTTAAAGATATTGATATTGAAGTATTATCGATGAAAGATGTTTTAGAGCAAGAATTGGAAATTGAAGAAACAGGAACAACATTTAAAGAGAATGCACTGATTAAAGCTCAAACAATTGCAAATATTGTTAACAAGCCGGTCTTAGCGGACGATAGTGGTCTAGAAGTTGATGCTTTAGACAAACAACCAGGAATTTATTCAGCACGTTTTTTAGGTGCAGATACTAGTTATAATATTAAAAATCAATACATAATTGATGCGCTTAAAGATAAAGAGCGTACTGCTCGCTTTGTTTGTGCGCTGGCTTTAGTTATACCTGGTCAAGAACCAATTTTAATTGAAGAAACGATGGAAGGCTTGATCAATGATAAAATTGAAGGAGCTAATGGGTTTGGATACGATCCAATTTTCTATTTTCCGCCATGTCAGATGACTTCGGCAATGATGTCAATGGAGGAAAAAAATAAATACTCACATCGAGCTAAAGCTTTAAAAAAATTATATACGATTTTAAAGGAGATATTATAAATGAATCATATCGTATTAGTTCATCCAGCCATTCCCCAAAATACAGGGAATATTATGAGAACGTGTGTCGCTACTAACACTAGTTTACACATTATTAAACCAATGAGTTTTGAATTAGATGATAAAAAAATGAAACGTGCGGGATTAGATTATGTTAAAGATCTAAATTTGTATGTTTATGAAAACTATGAAGAGTTTGAACAAAAAAATCCTGGAGAATATCATTTTTTTACGCGTTATTCACATCTTTGTTACACTGATCAAGACTTTAGCGATGATAAAAAAGAACATTATTTATTTTTTGGTCATGAACATGATGGAATACCTAAAGAAATTTTAACCAAGCATTTAGATCGTTGTTTAAGAATCCCGATGAGTGATAAAGTTAGAAGTTTGAATCTATCAAATTGTGCTGCTATTTGTATTTACGAGGTTTTAAGACAACAAAGTTATCCAAATCTTTCAAAAGTTGAAGTTCAAAAAGGGGAAGATTTCTTATATGAGTTATAATAAAAAAGACATTTTTTTAGCAACGATGTTAATGTTATTTATTATTTCATTAGCAATAGTATTCACTGTCTTTTTTAAACAGCTGTATTATTTAGATATTAATTATTTAGGAATTGATTTAACGAGTGGAATGTCAGTTGAAACAATAAAAAAGAATTACGATGTTTTAATTGCATATCAGTCGATCTTTTATCGGGGAACGTTGAATCTGCCAGATTTTGTAATGTCAACAAACGGTAGGATTCATTTTGAAGAAGTAAAAACAATTTTTGAGGCAATCCAGGTAATTATGGTAGTTAGTGGGTTGATCTCATTACCGTTAGTAATTAGACGATTTAAAGAAAAAGAATATCGTTTTTTAAAGCTTACTGGGCTGATTACTATTATTGTACCAGCAATGTTGGGTTTTGTTGTAGCATTAGATTTTGAAAGTGCTTTTATAACTTTTCATCAAATTGTATTTAGAAACAATTATTGGGTATTTGATTATCGTAGTGATCCGGTAATCAATATTTTACCAGAAACCTTTTTTATGCATTGTTTTATTATGATTGTTATAATTGTAATTACTCTAGCAGGGTTATGTTTATTTTATTATTATCATAAGCAAAAGCAAATAATAAACGATACTATTGAATAGTATCGTGATAATCATGAATCGTATATTCAGGCTCTTTTAAAATAATAGGAGTCTTTTTTTTATCTTTCAAAATTTTAACAATGATACTGATAAACAAAAACATATTTATCAATAAAGGAATCAGTAAATAGTCTTGATGCTGTAAATAGTAATAAGATAAAATGGCGGTAGTAATGAAGGTAAACAGAGGATAATAAAGTGGTAATGATTTAGTTAAAATCTTAGATTTTTTTAAATAGTGATAAAGAGTATCTTGATCCCATAACTCAACATTTGTATTTTTAGCGAGATTAATTGCAGCACTGCTAAAAGTATTGTTAGTGAAGACTACTGGAATATCGCACTGATAGTATTCACAACCGCTTTTTGCTTCCTGAACTGCTTTGATTCCTACTGTTTTGCTGTAACGTTTACATTGTATAGCATATGTATATTTGTTTTTATATGCAAAGACATCAATTCCATAATCGCTACTGCTTTGGCTGACATTCACTTGTTTAAAGCCGTTTTTTTCTAATAATGTTTTGGTGAAATACTCAAAATCATGACCATCCATTGTATTGATATATTCTAAATCTAAATTATTAAAGTAAATATTTTTAATTATTTTATATATTAGTTTAAAAAGTATAGTAATTATTTTTAAGGGTAAAACAAAAATTGTATTAATGAGCCATAAGATAATTAGTTTCATTGTCGCACCTCGCTAGTCATTATATCATAAAATTAAATATTACAAAATTGTAAGAATATTGTCATGAAGTTCGATGGTTTGTACTATTAAAATAGATTATTATATAAGTGTAGGAGGTGGCAAGAATGAAAAATATAAAAGAATTAATTGCTATCATCAAATTTAGTTTTCAATTATATTTTAATCACTAAAATAGTTGATTTATATAGATAGCAGTTAGACTGTACAAAAGAAACTATTCAAAGCAGTTTTTTAATATTAATAATAAAAAGCCCTCTAGTAAGGGCTTTAAATAATTATCCTAAAAAGAAAGTATTTACTTCAAAGTGAGCTTGAGGATGATCACAAGCTGGACATCTTTCTGGTGCTTCTAAACCTTCGAAAATAAATCCACAGTTATTACATTTCCATACAACTGGTGTTTCTCTTTTAAATGTATTACCAGCTTCTAAAGCTGCTAATAATTTTAAATATCTTTCTTCATGATGTTTTTCAGCAATTGCAATGCTGTCTAAAACTGTAGCAATATCTTCAAATCCTTCTTCACGAGCTGTTTTAGCAAAACTTGGATACATATCTGTATATTCTTCGTTTTCTCCTGCAGCAGCTGCTTTTAAGTTTTCAGCAGTAGTACCTAATAATACTGGGAAGTTTCCATCAGTATATAATGTTTCTCCGGCTAAATCTTTATTCATTAATTTCATTAATCTTTTGGCATGTTCTTTTTCTTGATTTGCTGTTTCTAAGAAAATATTTTGAATTTGTACAAATCCTTCTTTTTTAGCGATTGAAGCATAGTAAGTATAGCGATTACGTGCTTGGCTTTCTCCCGCAAATGCATGCATTAAGTTGTTAGCTGTTTTAGTTCCTTTAAGTGTCATAGTTAGTTTCCTCCGTTATTTTCTTTAATTTTTCTTTTTTAAACATTCTTCACATATACCGCTAAAAACAATATCCGTTTTTTCGATATGATGTTTAGTATGTTCTTGTACTACATTACTAATGTTTTCATCATGGTAAGTGATGTCAAACACTTGATTACATTCATTACAGATAAAATGATAATGATCACTAATGTCCCCGTCGAAATGGACGATTGTTTGACCAACATCTAATTTTCTGATCATTTTAGCATCAGCTAAAAAGTTAAGATTACGATAAACAGTTCCTAAACTTAAGCCGGGGTTATCTTTTTTTAAATCACTATAAATAGCTTCAGCAGTAGGATGATCGCATCTTGCTTTTAAATTTTCGTAAATCAATTCACGCTGTTTAGAGTATCTTGTCTTTGGCATACGCTACCTCCTTTTCTATAATAGTAATGGTTACTATTATAGTATATCTTTTGTTAGTATATGTCAATAGCTTATTGATAATTATTATTAATAAAAGAAAAAGTACGCTTCAGCGTACTAATCTTTTAATTCTGGAATGTATTTATATAATGCTTCAGCAATACCATCTTCATCATTAGATAAAGTTATATATTGACTAATATCTTTTAAGTCTTGAACGGCATTAGCCATAGCAACACCTGTTCCTGCATATTTAACCATTGATGCATCATTATGACCATCACCAAAAGCAATCATTTCATCTTGGCTATAACCCATTGGTTTTAAAACAGTATCTAAAGCTTTAGCTTTATCAATTCCTTGAGCCGTAAATTCAAAGTAGAAAGGACCGGTAAACATACAGCTTAGACTATCTTTAAATGGTTCCATCATTTCTTGATAGTGTTCTTGAAGATATTCAGGATCACTAGTAGTTAAGATTTTATTGATCTCAAAATCAGCAAAAGCTGCTAAATCGTCAATCTCACATAACTTATAGTTTCCACCACGTGATTCATATTCAATAACATTGAATGGTGCACCATTGAAATTAATATAGTTATCATAAACATTGTTGACAAACATATATTCACCTTTGTCAATCATTGGACGTACACGATCGAACTTCTTCATATGCTCTAAGACAGCTTTGCCTTCTTCAATGCTCAATGGTTGATTAAATAATTCTTCTTTTGTTTGGCAGTCAACAACTTTACTACCATTATAACATACGAATAAACCATGATATTTATCCATTTGTAATTCATGCCCTAATCCAATAAGGCCAGATGTTGGACGCCCAGAAGCTAAAATTAATTTAATACCTAACTCTTGTGCTTTCATTAAAGCTGCTTTAGTTTTTGGGGTAACAATTTTTTGACTGTTGGTTAATGTTCCATCAACATCCATAATAATTATTTTAAATTTGCTTTCCATAATCATTCTCCTCTTTACATCTTTCTATTATACTGAAAATATTTGTCGAGGACGATTCTTTTTAATAAATGAAAAAATTATTTCATTAAAAATAATAAGATGGTTAAAAAAATGATAAGCTCATAACAGATAAGTTAAAATTAATAGACATAAGGTAAATGAACAAAGACCATGAAATAAGCGAGCTTTGAAATAAGCCTTAAAACTATAGTCAATTCCATCTAAAAGATTATCCGTTTGCATCATTACACTAAGACCACTAAAAGATAGATTAAAACAAATTAAGCTATATACTAGCGGGGTATGACTAAATTGTAATAGTTGAAGACTTCCAGAACTAAACTCAAGAACTCCCTGAATAATAGCATTAATGAAGCTGTCCTTAATAATATGACCAATAGCATATCCTACAAATTGAAAAACCAGCATATAACCAAGGATGAAAATAAAAGCATAACATGAACTTAAAATGCTTTGTTTCAAAGCTTCCACAAAACTGACATGGGGCTTTTTTAGTCTAATGATTGATTCCTTCAAACTTTGAAACTCATAATGCTGGTGATAAAATAAAGCTTTAATAATACTAGGTGCTAGATGACAAAAATATATGATCAATGGATATTCAAGATGCAATGATACAAAAATAAAGGAAATTGAAGCAAATGAAGCAATAGATAAAAGATGTTGTAATTCTTGAGAATTAATATAATTTAATTCATATGCTTCTTTGATCATTTTAACATTAGTTGGATAACCACAAAAAAATGAGATGAAGTATATAGAAGACATGATTGGTGATAATTTAAATAATGGTTTAAAGATCCATTGGATTAAATAGCTAAAGAGATTTAATAACCCTAAAGATAAACAGAGTGAAATAAGGATCATAAATGGTAATAATGAAGGTAATAGATTATTAATAATTATTTTAATCACATTATTAGAGAGTGAAACAATTTGAAACATGTTAAAGAATGAAAATAGTGTAATAAAGGCAACTAATAGTAAAGTAAAATAGTAATTGAATTTTTTCATATGCTTTCCTTCTAGTAATATAAGATTAGATAAGGTAAAATGGAGTGGGGTGAAATGATGAAGGCATTAATAGTCGGTGTTAGATATAAAGAAATGAATTATGATTTAGATAATTCATTAATTGAATTAGAGGAATTATGTAAAGCATGTAATATTGAAGTGATAAAAAGATGTGTGCAAAATCTTGATAAGATTAATCCTTCATTATATATTGGTACTGGAAAGGTTCAAGAAATTAAAGGACAGTTAGATAATCTTGACCTAGTGATTTTTAACGAAGAATTATCACCACTACAAGTAAAAAATTTAACAGATATTTTAGATATTGAAGTAACTGACCGAACTGCTCTAATTTTACGAATTTTTGAAGTTCGAGCGAAAACCAAAGAAGCAAAACTGCAAGTTGAAATAGCTAAAGGTCAATATTTATTGCCACGTCTAGCGGGCATGAAAGAACATTTATACAGCCAGCAGGGTGGTTCGGGATTCAGAGGAAGCGGTGAAAAACAAATTGAATTAGATCGTCGTTTGGTTTCAAATCAAATCTTTAATGCTAAAAAGCAATTAGCTAATATTGTTAAACAGCGTCAAAATCAACGAAAAAGACGAAAAGACAATGAGATGAAGGTTATTGCTTTAGTCGGTTATACTAATAGCGGCAAAAGTACTTTAATGAATGCTTTTTGTCTAAATAAAAATAAGCAGGTATTGCAAAAAGATATGCTATTTGCAACATTAGAAACAGCGACACGGCATATTACGATCAATCAGCACCCCTGTTTATTGACAGATACAGTTGGTTTTATTGAGCGTTTACCGCATCATTTGATTCAAGCTTTCCGTTCAACTTTAGAAGAAGTAGTTGAAGCCGATTTGTTGATTCATGTTGTTGATGCTTCCAACCCTAATTATGAGCAGTATATTAATACTACTAATGCAGTTTTAAACGAATTAGGGATAAAGGATACGCCGATGATTTATGCATATAACAAAGTTGATTTAAATAAATATGGCTTTATTGTACCGTTAGAGCCATATGCATTTATTTCTGCTAAGGAACGTATTGGACTAGAAGTATTAGAAAAGTCAATCAGCGATATCCTTTTTAAAGATTATGCAATCTATGATTTAAATATTCCTTATCAAGATGGTGAAGTATTTAAGTATTTACATCAGCATTGTTTAGTGTTAGAATTTCAGTATTTAGAAAATAGTATTTATATGAAAATCGAAGCTCATCCAAGATTTATGGTACAGTATGATCAATATTTATTAAAACATTAAAGGAGGTTTTGAAATGGATAATGAAAAGAAATTGTTTCGCTTAGATCTATCAATTGCTGTAGAAGCAACTTCAGCTCAAGAAGCCTTTGATATTTTAGTGACAGACGAAACATTAAAACAAATTAGAGAGTTGGTAATCAAGTCGAAAGATAATATTAAAGAAATGTTTGAAAAAGAAGATAGTGAACCTGCAATAATCAATTAGTTGATTATTGCTTTTATTTTTGTTAGAATTAAGAATAAAATTATAAAGGGGGATTTATAATGGATTTGTATGGTAGAAATTTTTTAACACTTAAAGATTTTTCAAAAGAAGAGATTAGATATTTTCTTGATTTAGCTCATCAGCTAAAAAAAGATAAAAAGGAAGGAAAAACGAGTAATAGCTTAGCGGGTAAGAATATTGTTTTGTTATTTGAAAAAACTTCAACGAGAACAAGATGTGCTTTTGAAGTGGCAGCATTAGATGAAGGGGCTCATGTTACTTTTTTAAGTAATTCACAAATGGGGAAAAAAGAATCAATTGAAGATACTGCCAAAGTACTTGGAAGAATGTATGATGGAATTGAATTTAGAGGATTTGAACAAAGTACAGTTGAAGCGTTAGCAAAATATTCAGGAATACCAGTATGGAATGGATTGACAGATGTAGATCATCCAACTCAGACTTTAGCAGACTTTTTAACGATTGAAGAGCATTTAGATAAGCCGCTTAACGAAGTGAAGTTTGTTTTTACGGGTGATATTCGTAACAATGTTTGTTATGGTTTGATGTATGGAGCAGCTAAAATGGGGATGCATTTTGTTGCATTAGGGCCTAGTGAACTACAAATGGATCCGGAAGTAGTAGCCTATTGTAAAGCTGAGGCCGAAAAATCTGGTGGAAGTTTTATGGTGACAGATAATGTTGATGAAGCGGTAAGAGATGCTGATGTTATCTATACTGATATTTGGGTTTCAATGGGTGAAGCAGAAGAATTATATCCACAACGGGTGAAATTATTATCACCATATAAAGTAACTCAGGCAATGATGGCTAAAACAGGTAATGATAAAACTTTATTTATGCACTGTCTACCTTCATTCCACGATTTTGAAACTACTCTTGCAAAAGAAAAATACGAACAAGGTATTGATATTCGTGAAGTTGAAGATGAAGTCTTTAGAAGTGCTAATTCGGTTGTTTTTGATGAAGCAGAAAATAGAATGCATACTATCAAAGCAGTTATGGTAGCGACTTTAGGTAAATAAAAACGGAGCTAAATAGTTCCGTTTTCTTTGGTTTTAGATATATTTTCATTTGTAATCATATCTAATAACCCACGATAATTGTATGTTGCATAAACACTTGGTGTAACACAGTGTACTGGCACGGTATTTTTAACAATATTCATTGCCTGTGGTTCTAAGTATGAAATTTGTGGTGCTAGGTAAATTGCATCACAGTCCAAATAACTACTATTTAACTGATAGAAGCCAAGAGGAATAATTTCATAATTAAGGTGTTTTAAGGAGATTAGTTCAGCTAGCTTATTTGCAAAGAATGATGATGATAAACCGCCTGAGCAACATAAAATTATTTTAAGTGGGGGACATTTTGTATGTTTGGTCAATGAATCGTAGAAGTCGTAAAATAATTTTTGTCCTTGAGCTAAACTAACGAGTTTGTAATGAAGATAGAATAATAAATTTTCTTCATCATCAAAGATTTGTTCTTCAATGATACCATTAGCCCAAATAACAATTGAACCACTAATATTATAATAATTAAAAGTGATAGTTTTCCCGTAAGGTTCATTGCTTTTTAATGTACATAGTATATTATGATCATACTTATTTTTATTTCCAAATAACCATTGTACAAACAATTCAAGATTAACGTCCAAATAGAATTCGTCGACCATAATTATCCCCTCCTTACAAATATAAGTATAATCAAAAATAAAGGTAAAGACAAATTTTTTCTAAAATAGTAAAGCGCTTACAAATAAATCAAGTGATATTTTAATGCTAAAGTATGATATGATAAGATTAGGTGATAAAATGACGGGTAAAACTTATGTCATCAGTGATCTACATGGTCACTTTGACTTATTGATAAAATTACTAGAAACGATATCATTTAGTGAAAATGATATTTTATATATAATTGGTGATATTTGTGATCGTGGACCTGACAGTCTAAAAATATTATTTTATATTCAAGATCATAATAATATTATTTTAATAAAAGGAAATCATGAATACATGTGGCAAGAAGCTTTATATTATGGAGTTTATTATGATGATTTTGATTATCCTTCACGGGCGTTAAAATTATGGTTAGCCAATGGTGGTGATACAACGATGAGAAATATTCGTGAATATCTTCAAAAAGATAAATTTAGATATGAAGATTATCGTGTTATCCGGACAGCTTTTTTTAAAAGTCTGTATGAATATTTGATTAATCTTCCTAATTATTTAGAAATTGAGGTAAATCAACAAAAATATGTGTTAGTTCATGCTGGAATCGATGTTCGTTATCCACTAAAAGAACAAAAATTAAATTCTCTTTTATGGATTCGAGATGATTTTTATCATGCACGAGGTGATTTGACAAAGATTTATATTTTTGGTCATACTCCAACAGCGATGTTAAACAAGGATCGGAGTTTTGATATTTGGGTTGATGATGTCCATCAAAATAAAATTGGAATTGATGGTGGTTTGGCTTGTGGTGTGATTGGACAGTTAAATTGTTTATGCCTAGATGATGGCAAAATTATTATTGTTAATAAGGAGGAGTAGGGAATGCGCGGAGCTTTTTATAATTTAGTTAATTTTATTAATACAACGAGCATAAATGATGTTTATGCTAATGCAGCAAGAAAAATTCTTCAAAATATCTATGTGATTCCGGGAAGTACAATAACTGATGTAGCAGAGCTTTGTTTTGTTTCAACAGCAACGATTTCCCGATTATGCAGAAAACTAAATTATGAATCATTTGCTGATTTTAAAATGGATATTACCATGAATTTAAATTATTTTAATCGCGATACACTCAGATTACAGTTTGATCATCAGTTGCCCCAAAGGCAGTATTTACATAAAGGTAAAGAAGCGTTTAAAGCTCATTTTGATAATATTTTAGATAATTTAAAAGAAACATACGAGAGTGTATCTTATGAAGACCTGGAATTTATTGTCGATAAAATTCATGATGCAAATAAGGTTTGTTTTGCTGGAAACTTTTTTACTCAATCAGTATCGATGCAATTACAGATTGAACTATCATATTTGGGTAAAGAATGTAGTGGGATGTATCCTTTAGAACAGCAAATTTTGACGGTAGAAGGATTAGATGAAAATGATGTAATTATTGTTTCAAGTATTGCAGGAGGATTTATGACTGATCATCCAGATGTTATGCGAGTAATTTCTAAGAGTCCGGCCTATAAGATTGTTATTTCTCAATTGGATGAATTTGTTTATAGTGATAGTATCGATATGATCTTAAAGGTTGGAACAGATCATCATTCACTGATTGGTAAATTTTCAATAACCTATATTTTTGAGGTTTTAGAAGCCCTGTATCATTTAAAATACGGAGTTAAAGAAAAACGGGAATTATAAAAAAAGGACTACCATTTGGTAGTCCTAAATCGTATTATAAGCCCACATAGCTTTGATTTGAGGAGCTAATTGGCTATATGACCATTGCTTATGACTATTTTCTTTACTGTTAGGATCATTAACTAAAAACTTGTCATTAATAGTTTTAGTAATGACAATAAAGTGACCAGTCGTTGTAAAATCGCCAGGACGTAAACTGGCGATGATTGGATGACCAGCATCTAATTGCTTAAACATTTCATTTTTGCTCAATGGCACAGCAGAAGCGATTAAGCCAAATTCATTACAGCCGCTTTCCATCAATGCCCATCTTGTCATACTGCCTTCAAGAAAATCGTTCTTAATAGCATATTTAGCAACATAGCGTGGGTTATAAGTTGTTTTGCCAGTTAAGCCAACAGCAACCATCGATAGACAGGTAGGGCCACAACCGGCAGTTCCAATAATTTCATCACCATATGTAGTATATGCCCAGCGCTTATCCCATTGGATATATAAAGGGATGCCATTAGGACTATCTAAGATAATAGGATCGGTGTTTTCATTGGGTTGATAATTTTCTTTCAGTTCAATTGCTTGAGGATTTTTATCAACAAATTCATTAATGTATTGGGGGCAGTCTACCTTATCAAGTGCACCTGAATTATCATTGTATAGTAGGGGAGGGATTATTTGGAGACATAAGTAACCAAATATAAATATAATGATAAAAGCGATAAAAGCAGGAATTTTTTTAATTTTTTAAGTTTCATAAATGCATTGAATAGTATTTAATTACAATTGAAAATATAGTAATTACCCCCAAAACCAATACAATAAAGAATTTTTCTTTTTTATTTAATTTTTTTTCCATAATATTGCTCCTTAAATGATGAATGTAGTGAGAAGAAGGGGAGCGTAGTTATAAACAGAAATTAATCCGATACTCCCGAAACTAAGTAAGAATAAACTAGTCGAAACATTATTTTGACGATGCTGATTAATAAAATGATAGATTATTATTCCAATTAAACAGCCAAGAGTATTTAGGAAAATGTCATCGATATCAAAAACTCCCCATCCGGTGCCTAATTGAATTAGTTCAAAAGATAGACTAGTAAAAAAACCAATAAAGGCAATGTTGTAATTATTTAGAAAACTAAAATAGTGTCTCAAGATAATACTTAAAGGGATAAATAGGGAAACATTGCCAATAATATTTACAAGTAGAACTTTTGTTAGCCCTGACTGGTGATATTGATTAATGAAATCGAATAACACTAGATTACTATTATAGCCCATATCAATAAAACCATTCTTTAAAATGATTATTCGTATCAGCATCCAAAAATAATATATTGAACAAAGAGCTATTGTGATGTTGATCAAATAGTTATTTTTCTTTTCCATTTTTATCACCCAATCAAAAAACCTATTCTACAATGATTATTATATCAAGTGACAATAGAATATATATTTAGATACTCTAAAGAAAATCTTACAAATTTCTTACAGCGAAGTATATAGAAAATGGTCTAAAAAGAAGCTGGCTATATAATATAAAAATAAAATTATAAATAGAGTTGAATTTAAAGTCATTTTATAAAAAAAATCATATAGTATTTTGAGGGGGTGAATAAATGGTTAGAGAAGGTATTGATGTTTCACAATATCAAGGTCAAATTGATTGGGAGTTAGTTAAAAATCATATTGATTTTGCAATCTTACGGTGTGGTTATGGTCAAGATATTCCTGGTCAAGACGATCCTACTTTTAAAAGAAATGCTGATGAGTGTACACGGTTAGGAATTCCTTTTGGGGTATATTTGTATTCTTATGCAACAACTGAAAGTGAAGCATTGTCTGAAGCACGACATGTTATGCGATTGGTTGAAGGATATAAGATGGAATACCCAGTATATTTAGATTTAGAAGATCCAAGAATTGGACAATTATCGAATGAACAGATTGAAAGAAATAGTCGTGTATGGGCTGAAGAACTAGTAAACAATAGATATTTTCCAGGATTTTATGCATCATATTATTGGTGGACGGAAAAATTAACTGGACCTTTATTTGATCGCTATACAAAGTGGGTAGCACGGTATGCTGAAGAATTAGGGGCCGAAGGTTTTGATATGTGGCAATATACTGATAAAGGATTTGTTGAGGGGATTAATGCACCGGTTGATCGAAATTATGCTTATAGAGATTTTCCTGCAGAAATAATAGCAGGTGGATTTAATAACTTTGAAGGTGACGAAACAATTCCTCCGATTACTAATTATCAGGTAGGAGATCATGTTACATTCGATCATGTGTTTGTTTCTTCTGACAGCACGACACCATTGATTCCATATATAAACCACGGAACGATTCGAAGAGTCGTAAAGGGAGCGAGAAATCCATATTTGATTGGAAATGGACTCGGCTGGGTGAATAATGATAGTATAACGGGAATGATGCAGTATTTATCTAATCCGACCTACCGAGGAGATTCTTTTGTAGATGCATTGGTCCAAATCGGGGTAGATGCTTCATTCGCATCTCGAAGAGAGTTAGCAAGAAAAAATGGGATATATGATTATACTGGAAGTGCAAAACAAAATTTAGAACTTCTTCGTTTGTTAAAGGAAGGTAGATTAAGACAATAAAGGATTTTCCTTTATTGTTTTTTATTAGAAAGATTATATAAATTAAAAGCTTTAATTCCTGACTTTTAGGAAATTAAAGCCTATTTATATTGGTAGTTTAATGGTAAATGTAATTAAATCATCAGTTAAATCAGCTTCAATTGTACCACCATGGAGCTCAATAATCTTTTTAGTAATTGCAAGGCCAAGTCCTGAACCGCCTGTTTTGCTATTACGAGCTTCATCTAAGCGGACAAAAGGTTGAAAAATACGTTCTAAATTATGTTCACTAATATGTTTGACAAAGTTTGCTACCTGAATAAAAATGCAATCAACTTCTTTTTTGGCAGTGATTATTAAATCTGAATTTTCTTTACTATAATTAATAGCATTACGAATAAGATTATCAAAGACTCGTTCAAATTGATTAATATCTAATTCAAGAGACAGATTGTCTTCAATCTTGGTAACACAGTTGATATTTTTTTCATGATATAAAGGCATAAATTCATAAGAGATTTGAACCAACATCATTGAAAGATTAACAGCTTTTCGTTCTAAAGAAATATCACTAAGATTATATTTAGCAATAGAAAAAAATTCTTCGATTAATTCTTCAAGACGAATAGCTTTATCATAGGCAATTTTGGTATAATTGCTTTTTTCCTCGATTGTGAGATTAGGCTGATTCATTAGTAGGTCTAAATATCCTACGATCGAGGTTAGTGGTGTCTTTAAATCATGGGCCAGGTATAGTAATAAATCATTCCTTTGTTGTTCTGCTTGTTTAATCGCTTTTTTATTTTGTAAAGATTCACGTTTAATTTGATTCATTTGATCTTCAATTTCTTTTAACTCATATGGTAAACTGATCAGATAATTATTATCGGCAACTAAAGTTTTTCCCGCTTCAAGCATTTTTTCAATATACTGTAAAGATTCACGGTAGCGAAGCCAAAAAATAATAATAGTATCAAAAGCAATCAAAGTAATTGAAATAGTCACTAAATTATCCTTGATGATTTGTGCTACCTGGTAGACAAGATCATATTCTTGCCAAATATACTGGTGATATACTTCATAAGAATAAAGTAATAAAATAACAAAAGTTACGACCGTGACACTAATTGTGATTCCAATTTTTTTAAGTAGATTAGCAGTAAGACTTTGCTTAAAATGAGTATTATTCAATAGTATAACCAACGCCCCAAACAGTTTTTACAAATTTGGGTTTTCTTGCATTCTCATTCATTTTTTCCCGCAGTCTAGCAACATGAGCCATTACGGTATTATTGTTATCTAAATATTTTTCTTGCCATACTGCTTCAAAAAGTTCTTCTGATGTAACGACACTGCCACGTTTTGAACATAAATACCAAAGAATTGAAAATTCAATTGGAGTCAAATTTAATGGCTGGTCATATAATGTACACTTATGATTATCATTATTGATCATTAAACCATTAAAATCGTATATTTGTTGATTAACCGCTGGTTCGTTAGTGTTATAACGGGTATAACGACGTAATTGAGTTTTAACACGAGCTGCCAATTCTAGAGGATTAAAGGGTTTAGTTAAATAATCATCGGCGCCTAAGGTCAAACCGTTAATTTTATCCATGTCATTATTTTTAGCAGTAAGCATAATAACTGGGAAAAAATAATCTTCACGAATTTTTTTTAATAGACTAAACCCGTCTAAATCGGGCATCATTACATCAAGAATTGCTAGATCATAATGATTTTTTTTCAAGCTGTCTAAAGCTTCTTGACCATGATAAAATTTAAAAACTTGATAACTTTCATTTTGTAAATATAATTCCACTAAGTCAGCGATAGATTGTTCATCATCAACGACTAAGATATTATAAACCATATTATCACCTCAAAAATCATCTTAGCTTATTTTGTCTTAAAAAACAATTTAAACACCAATATTTAAGAAAATCGTAAGAATTAGGTTTTTAGTTTAATAATTTTTATTGATTAGTAAGATATAGTGATAAGATTTTGTTTCAACTAAGAGTTGAATTATAAGGGATAACTCAAATGCAAGATTATTTTTTTATTTAATATTAATGTTTATAATTAAAGAGAAAGGTGGTATAAATATGATCAATGTAAATAAAGTAGGTGAATTCATTACTTTAAAACGTAAAGAAAAAGGTTTAACTCAACAACAATTGGCTAATAAACTATCTGTTTCTTTCCAGGCTGTTTCAAAATGGGAAAATGGCGGTTTGCCTAATGTTGAGATATTATCAGATTTGGCCGCATTACTAGAGATTACTGTTGATGAATTATTAGCAGGTGTAGAAAAAGAACTAGAGGGATTATCATATAGTAAGGCAGGGGTAGATATTGCATATAGTGATGCCATAAAAAGAGAAATGAAACAATATTTAAAAACTAGTGATCCACGGGTCTTAAATGGGTTAGGACCGTTTGCTTCTTTATATGATATTTCATTTTCAGATATTAAACATCCCGTTTTAGTTCTTAAATCGGAGGAACCAGGTTCAAAACAAAAACTAGCGATGGAATATGGATATAGTGAATCGATTTGTCATGATATGATTAATCATTTGGTTAATGATATTGTTGTTATGGGAGCAAAGCCCTTAGCGGTATTAGATACGATTGTTTGTGGTAATGCTGAAAAAGAAACGATTGCCTCATTGGTGAAAGGAATTTCGCAAGCATGTCAAAATAATGAATGCTCATTAGTGGGTGGAGAAACATCAATTCAACCTCAAGTTGTTGAACATGGTGTTTATGTCTTAACATCAAGTATTGCTGGAATAGTTGCAAAGGACAAGGTAATTGATGGTTCCAAAATTAGTGCTGGGGATGTTATACTTGCAATTGCTTCAAATGGTCTTCATACAAATGGCTATTCTTTAGTTAGAATGTTAATGGATAAATATCCTCAAATTAAATTAGAACGAATCATGAATGAAACATTTATTGAACAAATTATGAAACCACACACACCATATTATCAAGCATTAAAAGGATTGTTTACGAAGGTATCGATTCACGGTATGGCACATATCACTGGTGGTGGAATTGAAGGAAATTTATGTCGAGTTATTCCCGATGGTTTAACAGCTAAAATTGATTTAGCAAAGATTAATATTTTGCCAATTTTTAAATATATAAAACATCGTGGTAATATTGATGATAAGGAGATGCTAAATACATTTAACTGTGGGGTTGGTTTCAATGTTGTTGTAAGTCAACAGGATAAAAGGCAAGTCATGGAACATCTTTCAGAGTACTATCCTTGTTATGAAATTGGTGTAATTGAAAATGGCCAAGATAAAGTGGAATTTGAAAATAAATTAAACTGGTTATAAAGAATAGCATTAATGCTGTTCTTTTATTTTAATTATTCTTGACTGTATACTAAGAATATAGTGTTTAATATAATTGAAAAAGGAGTGATAGTATGACAACACATGAAATTGAAGAGATGTTGGGAATAGCAAAACAGACACTTATTTATTATGAAAAAGAGGGTTTTATTACACCTCAGAGGAATAGTAATAATTATCATAATTATTTAAAAAAGAACTTGATATTTTAGAATTGATTTTATTGCTCCGGTCGATGGAAATATCGATTGATGAAATAAAATTAATCTTAAATAATCAATTTTCAATTAGAGATGCTTTAAAAACAAAAAAGAGTTTATTGAAAATACAAAAATTCAATTAGAAGATATTGAAAAAAATAAACAATTAAAATAAACGTAGATAGGTGAAAATTTCTTTTAATAACGAATCACTTAAACAATGGATCGACCGTGATACCTTATTTTTTAATAATGAAGAAATTAAATATAATAATCTAGTTATTCCTATTAATGAAATTATTGATTTCAATATTTCAATGTGTAGTGTTTTATATGAAATTACATTACTAAGAGTGTTTTTAAATTATTATATTGATATAGATGTCCGTACTGATTATGATGTTTATTCTTTTCAAATATTAAACAATAGTCAAGTTGTAAAGATGTTCGATTATTTGCAGAAAAAGCAGATAAGGCTAAATGATCGATATGGATTGATTGAATTATATCGAACTAAAGATCCAGTAGCATTAAATAAATATTTAGACATTAATTTTAAAAAGTGGGCAAAAAAAAGATAGTCTTGATAATCCCCGAGATAATAATTTTTTGAGACATCACTTAAAAAGAGGGGGATAAAAAAATAGTACTAGCAGCTGCTAGTACTATTTAAATTGTGCTAAATATTTTTCATTTAAGGCAATAACCTGTTTCATTGCCGTTATACCAGGTGCACCGATAGTATTACGCTTATTAACGCAAGTTTCAACGTTGATAGCATCATAAATATCATCATCAAAAACCTCTGAAATGGCTTTAAATTCAGCAATTGTTAGGTCATCAAGATCTTTATTTTGATCAATTGCATATAGGACTAGCTGCCCAATAATTCCATGAGCATCTCTAAATGGGACCCCTTTATTGACTAAATAGTCTGCTGCATCAGTAGCATTAGTAAATCCACCAGTAGCAGATTTACGCATTTTATCTTTATTAAATGTTGTTGATTTTAACATTCCGTCTAATAATTGTAAGCAGCCTTTAGTCGTTGTGAGTGCATCAAAGACAAGTTCTTTATCTTCCTGCATGTCTTTATTGTAAGCAAGAGGAATACCTTTCATCGTAGTTAATAAACTAGTTAAAGCTCCATATACTCGACCTGTTTTTCCTCTAATTAATTCAGCGATATCAGGGTTCTTTTTTTGTGGCATAATTGAAGAGCCAGTTGAATAAGTGTCATCTAAATCGACGAATTGGTATTCATTAGTATTCCAAATAATAATTTCTTCACTGATTCTTGACATATGCATCATCATTGTAGCCATAGCACTTAATAGTTCAATCAAATAATCACGATCACTTACCCCATCAATACTATTTAAGCAAGGTCCATCAAAACCTAATAGTTCAGCAGTATATTCGCGATCTAATGGGTAGGTAGTACCTGCTAGAGCCCCAGAACCTAATGGGCAGATATTCATTCGTTTATAAATATCTTCTAATCGGCTGCTATCACGTTTAAACATTTCAAAATAAGCTCCGAGATGGTGTGCTAATGTAATTGGTTGAGCTTTTTGTAAATGTGTGAAACCAGGCATGATTGTTTCAATATGAGTTTTCATTATATCATTAATCGTTATTAATAGATTATGAATTAAAGTATTTAATATAACAACTTGATCGCGTGTATATAAACGCATATCGAGTGCAACTTGGTCATTACGGCTTCTTCCAGTATGTAACTTTTTACCAGTGTTACCAATTCGTTCAATTAAAGTAGATTCAACGAAACTGTGAATATCTTCTTGACTATTATCAATCGTTAATTTACCAGTATTAAGGTCTTCTAATATTTGATTTAGAGCAGTTTCAATTTCAGTTCCTTCAGCACTTGTTAAAATCCCTTGTTTTGCTAGCATTTTGACATGAGCAATACTTCCTTGGATATCTTGGGTATAAAAAGTTTGATCAAAGCTAATTGATGCATTGAAATCATAAACTAGCTGATCGGTTGGTTTAGTGAATCGTCCACCCCATAAATTCATTTCATTTCCTCCTGTTATAATAAAAGGGCATTAGCCCTTTTATTAGTCTTTATTATTTAATTTCATTGCTCTTACTTTTGTTGAAAGTCCATATAAAGTAATGAATCCTTCAGCATCATGATGATCATATAGATCACCAGTAGCAAAACTTGCAATATCTTCATCATATAATGAATAAGGTGAAGTTGTTCCTTCTTTAATAATATTCCCCTTATATAATCTGAATTTAGTAGTACCACTAACAACTTCTTGAGTTTTATCAACAAAAGCACTTAAAGCTTCACGTAAAGGTGAGAACCATTTAGCAGCATAAACTAATTCTGCAAATTCAACAGAAACTAGCCGTTTATATTTTAATGTTTCACGATCTAAAACTAATTCTTCTAATTGGCGATGAGCTTCCATTAAAATAGTTCCTCCTGGTGTTTCATAAACTCCACGAGATTTCATTCCAACAACACGGTTTTCTACAATATCAATGATTCCAATTCCGTGTTTTCCGCCAATTTCATTCAATTCTTCTAAGATTGCAGTCAATGATTTTGCTTTACCATTTAATTTAACAGGGAATCCTTTTTCCCATTCGATAACTACATGCTCTGGTTCTTCAGGTGCCTTTTCAGGCGATGTAGATAACACTAATAAGTGGTCATAATTTGGTGCATTTTCAGGATTTTCCAGTTCTAATCCTTCGTGAGAAATATGCCAAATATTACGATCACGTGAATAACTTGAATCAGCAGAGAATGGTAGATTGATACCATGAGCTTGACAGTATTCAATTTCAGATTCACGAGAGTCCATATTCCATTTTGGATCACGCCATGCAGCAATGATCTTTAAATCAGGTGCAAGAGCTTTGATACCGAGTTCAAAACGAATTTGATCGTTACCTTTACCGGTAGCACCGTGACAAATAGCTGTTGCTCCTTCTTGACGTGCAACATCAACTAATATTTTAGCAATTAATGGTCTAGCTGTTGCTGTTCCTAATAAATACTTATATTCAAATACAGCATCAGCTTGAACTGTTGGCATGATATAATCTTTGACATATTCATCAACTACATTTTTAATATATAATTTAGTTGCCCCACATGCTTTAGCTCGTTCTTCTAATCCGTTTAATTCTTCAGCTTGACCAACATCAATACAACAACAGATTACTTCATAATCATAATTTTCTTTTAACCAAGGAATAATAGCAGTAGTGTCTAGTCCCCCAGAGTAAGCAAGAATAACTTTTTCTTTCATCATTTAATTCCCCCTTAAAATAACTTTAAATTATCATTATAATAAACTATAGAATTCATAATTGCAATATTTTCTCGTAATTATGCAATATTTTGTTGATTGTTCATATTTAAGCAATAGTGGTAAAATAAGATTAACTAAAGTAATCGGGAGGATAAAATGGACGGAGTGAAAATCGACTATAAAAAAATATTAGAAATAGTATTGATTGGTATCGGATGTTATTGGGCTTTAAATAATTTTCAAATAATACTAGATATTTTTAATAGTATTCTTGCAGTAATAATGCCTTTTTTATTAGGAATTATGATTGCTTTTATCTTAAATGTATTAATGATTAGAATCGAAAAGATTTTATCTAGATTTATTTTAGATAAAAAGTATACTAGTTTTAAACGTGTGATCAGTATTATTGTTTCATTGTTGATTGTTATTGGGGTAATTGGAATAATTATTACTTTAATTATTCCAGAATTAACAAATGCGATAAAAGTAATCGTTAAATCTTTTCCAGAAACATTTGAACAGTTACAAGTGTGGATCAATCAAAATGGCAATAGTTTTCCGCAGTTAGAAACATGGATCAATAGTGTTGATTTAAACAGTATTGCAAGTGAATTAAGTGGTTTATTTAAAATTGGACTTACTGGAATGCTCGGTTCAACTGTTGATGTCATTTCAATGTTCTTTACAAGTATTCTTAATTTAGTTGTGGGAATTGTATTTGCCCTCTACATATTAATGAGTAAAGAAACTTTAAAACGCCAAAGTCATAAATTGATCGATGCCTATATTCCAAAACGTATTTCAGTAAAATTGTTAGAAGTGGGGACACTCGCTCGAACAACTTTTTCAAATTTTGTGATTGGTCAAACAGTTGAAGCTTTCATTTTGGGAACTTTGTGTGCCGTTGGAATGGCTGTGTTAAATCTGCCTTATGCTCCAATGGTAGGCTCTTTAGTAGGGATCACGGCTTTTGTTCCAATTGTAGGGGCATTTATCGGTGGTGGCATAGGGGCATTTATGATTTTGACAGTTGATCCAATGCAAGCATTGATTTTTATCATTTTCTTAGTTGTGTTACAACAACTGGAAGGAGATTTAATTTATCCACGAGTAGTAGGCTCTTCAGTAGGTTTACCGTCGATCTGGGTACTTTTTGCAGTAACGGTTGGTGGAGGATTATGGGGAATTACAGGAATGTTATTTAGTGTTCCGGTTCTTTCAGTAGTCTATGCTCTTATTAAGGGGCATGTTAATAAAAGCGGTACTAAACCTAAAATAACTAATAATTAAATCTAAGTAATTTTTATTAATGAAATGAATATCCTGTTAAAGCAGGATATTTTTTTAATAACTATTTAGAAAATATTCTAAATAGTTTAATATTATGTTACAATCTATTTAGATAATATTCTAAATAGTTACAATATCACTTGCAATTAGGATATAAGTAGGATATTATGATAATATAAATAATAAAAATAATTTTATTTATGAAATGAGGAGATTAAAATGTTAAAAATTGAAAATTTGACAAAAACTTATGGTCAAAAAAAAGCCGTCGATAATTTATCATTAGAGATTGAAAATGGTCATATTTATGGTTTTATTGGACATAATGGAGCTGGTAAAACGACTACATTAAAGTCGATTGCTGGAATTATGGAATTTGATCAAGGGAATATTTATATTGATAATAAATCAATTAAAGAGGAGCCGTTAGCATGTAAGAAGGTAATGGCCTATATTCCTGATAATCCTGATCTATATGAATATTTAACAGGAATCAAATATTTGAATTTTATTGCTGATGTATATGGGGTCAGTCAGGCAGAACGAACTGACAGAATCAAAAAATATGGGGATATGTTTGAACTAACAGATTCTTTGGGGGAACCGATCAGTGCATATTCTCATGGGATGAAGCAAAAATTAGCAGTAATATCAGCCTTGATCCATGAGCCTAAATTAATAATTATGGATGAGCCGTTTGTAGGCTTAGATCCTAAGGCTTCTCATTTATTAAAGGGTTTGATGCGGGATTTGTGCGATCGTGGTGGAGCAATCTTTTTTTCAACTCATGTTCTTGAAGTAGCTGAGAAACTTTGTGATAAAATTGCTATTATTAAAGCGGGTAAACTTGTCGTATCCGGGAACACCCAAGATGTCATTGGGGATGATTCATTAGAAGAAGTGTTCCTAGAGTTGGAGGATGACAATGCTTAAGTCATTGATTAAGATTCGGTTTCAAGGAATTTTTATGAGATCGATGAAAGGAAGTAAAAATAAAAATGCCGGAATAGGTAAATTAGCATTGATGGTATTAGTGTTTGCTTATATTGCCATTGTTTTTGGTTCAATGTTTGGCTACATGTTTAATATGGTTTTAGAACCATTTACGGCAATTGGTTATGAATGGTTATATTTTGGAATCATGGCAGTATTAATTGTTTTACTTTGCTTTATTGGGAGTGTTTTTACAACCCAACAAGAAATTTATGGTGCTAAAGATAATGAGATATTATTATCAATGCCGATTAAAACAAGTGATATTTTATTAAGTCGTATTTTTGTGGTATTAATCATCAACTATTTATATGAGGCATTGATTGCAATCCCTGGTGGAATTGTTTATTTTACTCAGGTGCCGTTTGATCTTTTAAAATTACTCTTTTTCCTTATTGTCATTATAACGTTGCCGTTATTAGCCTTAGCTTTATCTTGTGCATTTGGCTGGTTAATGGCAATGTTAATGAAACGAATACGGAATAAAACAATTATTACTATGGTATTATCGTTAGGATTTTTAGGACTCTATTTTTATTTGATTAATAAACTTCCGGAATATTTGGTTGCATTAGTAGCTAATGGTAAATCGATTGGTGAAGCGATTCAAAATACGTTATTTCCAATCTATCATTTAGCTTTAGCAATCAGTGATGTCAATGTCGTGAGTTTGTTACTATATTTAGTTTGTAGTGTAGGGCCATTTGTAATTGTAATGTATCTTCTTTCGAAGAATTTTATTAGTATTGCAACTAGTAAAGCACCATCAAAGAAAGTTAAATTGAAGGATTCAGATATTAAATTTAGTAGCCAAAAGGGAGCGTTATTTAAACGAGAGTTAAAACATTTTACATCTAATCCGATGGTCATGATGAATGCTGCTTTGGGAATTGCATTTACCGTTGTTTTAGCTGGTGCTGTCTTGATTAAAGGTCCTGAGCTTTTAGATATGTTGGGAGTAATTCCACCAGAATATCAAGCTTTGGTGAATGAATTTATAGTTCCATTGTTATGTTTGGCAGTGATTGGGACTAATTCAATGAATATTATTAGTGCTGCTTTGATCTCGTTGGAAGGGAATCGTCTATGGATCATTAAATCACTACCAATTAAAACTAAAGATATTCTTGAAAGTAAATTGATGCTACACTTAGCTTTATGTGTACCACCAGGATTGTTATTTTCAATTGTCGGAAGTGTAGTTTTTTCATTGAGTTTAGTAGATAGTTTATTAGTTATTATCGTCCCTATAGTTTTTACGGTTTTTGAAGCTTTATTAGGTTTATTGATTAATTTATGGAAGCCGAAATTTGATTGGATCAATGAGACTGTTGTCGTAAAACAAAGTGCTGCTGTAATGATTACAATGTTTGGAACGATGGCGCTTGTAGTTTTTATAGGTGGTATTTATATTGGTTATTTAAATGAGTTTATTGGTGCTGTAACTTATGTTTATATAATGCTAGCGCTTTTCTTGATTATCGATATTGCTTTCTACTATTTGTTAAATACTTGGGGAATTAAAAGATTTGAAGAATTATAGGCATGTGTTTACGACACATGCTTTTAAATTGTTGGAAATTCAAATAAATATTTGACAAATTTTTTTTTAGTAATATAATAATAACCAAACTCGGTGACTAAAAGAGTAGTCTTAATAATGGTTTTAGCGAGCTGGCGTTGGTGGAAGGCTGGTAATCTAGTTAGGATGAAGCGCATTTATGAGAGGAAAGTGGGAAATAGTAGTATCGCTTTCGGGTAATCACCCTTAACGATGAAAGAGATCATAGGGTCAACTTATGATAAATAGAGTGGTAACGCGGTTAAATCGTCTCTTGTTTAAGAGGCGATTTTTTATTTTAACAAAGAAATGGAGGACTAGAAATGATTAGAGTAGGAATTGTGGGATCAACTGGATATGGGGGATGTGAGTTAGTCCGATTTTTATTAACTCACAAAGAAGTGGAAATTAAGTGGGTTTCATCAAGAACCTACACTGATGAGGAGTATAGTTCGGTTTATTCCAGCTATTTTAAATTATTGGATCAGCAGTGTGTTGATGAGGATATTACAAAATATCTTGATGATGTTGATGTGGTTTTCTTTGCGACTCCACAAGGGGTTTGTGCCAAAATGCTTAATGAGGAAGTTTTAAGCAAAGTAAAAGTGATTGATTTAAGTGCAGACTATCGAATTAAAGATGTTAAGACATATGAACAATGGTATGGAATTGATCATGCTTCACCACAATTTATCGATGAAGCTGTATATGGGCTGTGTGAGATAAATCGTGATAAAGTGAAACAGGCACGATTAATAGCTAATCCAGGATGTTATCCAACTTGTTCAATTTTATCAGTCTATCCGTTAGCTAAGGCGGATTTAATTGATATGGATACTTTGATCATTGATGCTAAAAGTGGTGTTAGTGGGGCTGGCCGTGGGGCTAAAGTCGCAAACTTATATTGCGAGGTAAATGAAAGTATCAAGTCTTATGGGGTTGCAAGTCATCGTCATACTCCGGAAATTGAAGAACAGTTAGGTTATGCGGCAAATCAAGAAGTATTATTAAACTTCACGCCTCATTTAATTCCAATGAATCGAGGAATCTTAATTACAGCTTATGCAAAACTTAAAAAGGGAGTTAATGAAGTGGATGTCGCAAAGGCTTATCAATGTTATGATGATGAGTATTTTGTAAGGGTATTGAAATCTGGGGTCTTACCAGAAGTACGTAGTGTTAAGGCTAGTAATTTTGTTGATATTAATTATAAAGTTGATCCACGGACAAATCGAGTTATTATGATGGGAGCTATGGATAACTTAGTTAAAGGAGCAGCTGGCCAAGCAATTCAAAATATGAATATTATGTTTGGATTAGATGAAAAAGAGGGGCTAATGCTTGCTCCAGCAATCTTATAAGGGGGAAAATAAAATGAAAATAATTGAGAATGGAACGGTAACCTCGCCTAAAGGATATTTAGGTGCTGGAGAACATGTTGGTATTAAAAAAGCAAAAAAAGATTTAGCATTGATCTATAGTAAAGTTGATGCCAAAGCGGTAGGAACTTTTACCCAAAATATTGTTAAGGCAGCACCAGTGTTATGGGATAAGATGATCGTTGATAATTATGATCATGTTAGAATCATTGCTGTTAATAGTGGGGTCGCAAATGCTTGTACTGGCGATGAGGGTTTAAAATGTAACGAAGAGTTTGCTCAAACTGTAGCAGATAATTTTGGATTGGAAAAAGAGGAAGTTCTAATTTGTTCTACAGGTGTAATTGGTAAGCAATTACCAATGAATAAAATCATTAATGGGGTACCAATTGTTAAACCGTTATTAAGTGAGAGCCAAGAAGCAGGGGTAATCGTAGCTGAATCAATTATGACGACAGATACGAAACCAAAGCATCTTGCTGTTGAAATTGAAGTCGGTGGAAAGACGGTTACTTTGGGGGCTTGCTGTAAGGGGTCAGGAATGATTCATCCAAATATGGCAACCATGCTGGGATTTATTACAACCGATTGTAATATTTCTAAGGAATTATTAAATAAGGCATTGAAAGAAGTAATTCCTGATACTTTCAATATGGTTTCTGTTGATCGTGATACTTCAACTAATGATACAGTCTTGTTATTAGCTAATGGATTAGCTGGAAATCAAGAAATTGTTATAGAAGATCAGGATTATCAAATATTTAAAGAAGCCTTATATTATGTTAATGAATATCTAGCTAAAGCAATTGCCGGTGATGGCGAAGGTGCAACTAAATTGTTAGAAGTTCAAGTTCATAATGCTGATACAGTTCAACAGGCTAAAGTAATCGCTAAAAGCGTTTGTACTTCACCGTTAGTAAAGACAGCAGTATATGGCAATGACGCTAACTGGGGAAGATTATTATGTGCAATGGGTTATTCTGGTGAACAATTTGATCCATATAATGTTGATTTGAGCGTTGCTAGTGAATTTGGGGAATTGCAATTGGTGGCTAAAGGAATGGCGACTGATTATAGTGAAGAATTAGCAACTAAGATCTTATCAAGCAGCGAAGTAAAAGCAATTATTGATATTCATAATGGTGATTGTAAAGCGATTGCATGGGGATGTGATCTAACTTACGATTACGTTAAAATCAACGCTGACTATCGTTCATAATAAAAATTTAATTAAGGGGGAAATAATGTGCATACAGTTGAGCAAAATAAAGCACAAGTATTAGTAGATGCTTTAAGTTATATTCAAAAATTCCATGGAGATATCGTAGTTATTAAATATGGTGGTAGTGCCATGACTAATGAAGTTATTAAACACAGTGTTTTAAAAGATATTGCGGTTCTAAAATCAGTTGGGATTAAACCGGTAATTGTTCATGGTGGGGGAAATGATATCAATGGATGGTTAAAGAAAGTTGATATTAAAAGTGAATTTAAAAATGGTTTACGGGTAACTGATAAAGAAACTTTAGAAGTTGCTGAGATGGTTTTGTCAGGGAAGATCAATAAAGGATTAGTTCAACATATGGAAAGAATAGGAACCCATGCAGTTGGCTTATCTGGTAAAGATGGTAATATGATTACAGTAAAAAAAGCAATGCCAAAAGGGGATGACATTGGTTATGTTGGGGAAATTATAAATGTTGATGTTACTTTACTAGAAACATTGTTAGAAAAGGATTATACACCGATTATTTCAACAGTAGGATTAGATTCTAAGTATAATGCTTTTAATATTAATGCAGATGATGTAGCAACGGGTGTAGCTCGTGCTTTAAAAGCGAGTAAGTTAGTATTTTTAACTGATATTGAGGGAGTTTTACGTAATCCGAGCGATCCTAGTACACGCATATCAGTAATTAATACAGAGTCAGCAGCTGAATTATTTGAACAAGGAATTATAACCGGGGGAATGATTCCAAAATTAAAAAATTGTCTTGAAGCAGTTCAGGAGGACGTAAAGAAAGTCCATATTTTAGATGGCCGTCTGGAACATAGTTTATTAATTGAAATTTTTACAACTAGCGGGGTTGGGACAGAAATAAAAAAATAAAGGTTTAGAGCCTTTATTTTTTTAATGTCACAATATTGATTTGATTAGGACAGAAAAGACGATATTCGTATCCGTCTTCCATACCTAAACCGTTAGAAATCAATAATTGACTTTTTGATTTAGTGTGTTCACCACTAACATAAGTATTACCGTTAGTTTTTTTAAATAGTCCGCCAATAAAAGGAAGACGAATATAACCACCCATTGTATGACCGGAAAGTTGTAAAGCAATTTCATTATTTGAAGTCGTGTTAAAATAATCTGGTTCATGAACTGCAACTATTTTGTAACTTTCACTATTATTTTCATTAATTAGACCACTTAATTCTCCTGTTCCCTCAAGACCAAAAAGACTAATCGTAGATCCATTAAAATAAATAGGACGATATTCGTTATGCAGAACTTCAAAACCACCCTCATTTAAAATGGCATTGACATCATTTGATGAAGCTAAATCTTTTTCACCAAGAACAGCAAATTTACCATATTTAGATTTTATATTGGATAATAATTCGATTACCTTATCGTTATCAAAGGGCGTGGCTGAAAAGAGGTCACCACCAAAAATAACCATATCAACATTTTCTTTGTTTAATGAAGTGACAATTTTTTTTAATCTAGTAACATCACTACTTTTTTGGAGATTAATATCGCTGATAAAACCAATTTCAAAATTCTTGAATTCATCAGGTAAACTATTATTAGTAATAGTCGTTTTTTTTATAGAATAACTATCAGGAGCGATATATCGGCTATAATAATAACCAAAACCGCTCCCGATAATAACGATTATCAATAATAGTAGTTTAATCGTTCTTATTTTTTTTCTCATGATTTTTTATTCATGATAACCGGAATAATCATTGGATTCCGTTTAGTTTTGCGATAAAAATATGAAGATAATGTATCGCGGGTAGTATTCTTAATTTCTCCGAAAGTAGTTTTACCTTGTAACAATTTTGATAAATTTGTTTCAACTAACTTCTCAGCTTCACGAATCATGTGAAAACTGTCTTTCATATATACGAAACCACGTGAGATAATTACTGGTCTTGTCAATAATTTTCCACTACGAGAATCCATACTAATTAAAATTGAAACCATTCCATCTTCAGATAACATTTGTCGATCGCGAAGTACAGCTGTGGATAAGCCGCTAATATCATTACCATCAACATAAATATCTTCAACATGAATTCTCGGACCTAATCGAGCCTCACCATTATTCAATAAAATTGTATCTCCATTTGATAAAACAAATGAATTTTCTGGTGGAATACCGACATCTTGAGATAATTCAGCATGAATCTTCAACATGCGATATTCTCCATGGACAGGGAAGAAGTATTTAGGTCTTGTCAATAACATCATCAGTTTTTGTTCCTCTTGAGAAGCGTGTCCGGAAGTATGTAAATTATTGAAAGCGGTATTTGTTAGTACCTTAGCACCAGCTCTAAATAATTTATTTACTACTACATTAACACTATAAGCGTTACCTGGAATTGGATTTGATGAAAAGACAACAGTATCGCCGGGTTTGATTTTGACATATTTATGAGTTCCATTTGCAATTCGACTTAATGCTGCTAATGCTTCACCTTGAGAACCGGTACATAAAATCAAAATTTCATTATCTGGTAATTTTTTTGCTTGTTCACTTTTAATAAAGAACTTATCAGGACATTTAATATAGCCCATAGCTCTTGAAACTTGAATGTTGTTTTCCATTGAACGACCGTATACTAAAATTTTACGATTAAATTTAACAGCTGCTTCGACAATTTGTTGTACTCGATGAACGTTGGAAGCGAAAGTTGCTACAATCAAACGTCCCTCTGTTTTTCTAAATTCCTCTTGAACACTATTAGCGACCTTCTTTTCACTGATTGAAAAAGTAGGAACTTCAGAATTAGTAGAATCACTCATTAATAAAGTAATCCCAGTTTCACCTAGGAAAGACATCTTTTGATAATCTGCTGGATCACCGACTGGTGATAAATCAAATTTAAAATCTCCTGTTTCAACAATCCGTCCATTAGGACTATTAATAATAATTCCCATTGATTCTGGAATAGAATGGTTTGTTTTAAAGAATCCAATATTAAAATATTTAGATTTGATTTGATACTCATCGTCGATTTGAATAATTTTTGTAGCATTAGTTAGTCTTTTTTCATCTAACTTTCTTTTAATCATGGCACTAGCAAGTGGTGTAGCATAAATGAAAGGAATTTTAACTACTTGAAGTAAGAAAGGAATTCCACCTATATGATCTTCATGACCATGGGTAATCATTAAACCACGAATTTTCTTTTCATTTCTTTTTAAATACGAGTAATCAGGAATAACGTAATCAATTCCCGGTAATCCTTCTTCAGCAAATTTTACTCCGGCATCAATAATGAATAATTCATTATCGTGTTCAACACAGTACATATTTTTACCGACTTCATTTAGTCCGCCAAGGGCAAATACCTTAGTATCAATACTATTTTTTGTTTGTTTTGATTTATTTACCGCTTTTTTTGGCGTGTTGTTTCGAGATTTACTTTTATTATTATGATTTTTTTGTGGTGACTTGCCAGGTCGTTTATTATTTGTATTAGGCTTTTCTTGCATAATAACCTCCTTAATTATATTTTGTATCCTTTTAAGTATTATAACACATATTAAAAGACAAGAAACGAAGTTTCTTGCCTAGATAATCTTTTTGCATGCAGCAATGGCTAGAGCATGCGGTCCAATATGACATGAAACACTAAGTGACAATGGGTCACAAATAATTGTTGAATCAGGATAAATAGCTTCTAATTCTTTCTTTAATTCTAATGCTGGCTGTTCGTCGTATGTATATGCAATACAAACATGAACATTCTTTCCTTTTCCTTCTGGATCAAGACGTTCATCAATATCTTTTTTTATTGCTTCCATCATAATTTTAGTTGCTTTAGACATTGTTCTGGTCTTAGAGAAAGTATCGAGCTTTTCACCTTGAATTTGTAAGATTGGTTTGATTTTCATCATTCCGCCTAAAATTGCAACAGCAGGAGTGATTCTTCCACCTTTACGAAGATAATCTAACGTATTAACAGTAATATAGATAGAAGCATTTAATTTATTTGCTTCAAGAATTTCTTTGATTTCTTTTGCTGATTTACCAGCTTTAGATAATTCAAGTGCATCCAGAACATCCCATTTTTGAGTTACTGAAACGCGTTGTGAATCAACGACTTGAACTCGTCCATCATATTCACCTGCTAACATCAAAGCAGTTTGGCAAGAGCCGCTTAAGCCACTAGACATGGGAATATGAACAATTTCATCATACTCTTTTAATACTTCATCCCAAAGTTTACTAACATCACCAACTACGGGTTGACTTGTAAAAACTTCAGCATCTGTCATTAGTTTTTTATAAAACTCATCTTGAGATAAGTTGATATCTTCATAGAAGGTCTGACCATCAATAGTAAATGGCATCGGTAGTACGTTGATTCCTAATTTTGTACCTTCAGCCTGAGTGATTCCAGAATTACTATCAGTGATAATTGCTACTTTATTCATTTAAAAACCTCCTATCTCTAAACCATATTTTACTTGAAATAATAAAAAATGCAAACTATTTAACCATTATTATAAAAATAATTAAATGAAAGGCATTACAATATATAACTGTATTATATATTGTAATACAGTTATATATTTGGTATACTACATTTGTAAGAATGTAGTAGGAAAGGAGTTATTATGCAAATAGATAATAATAGCAGTGTCCCAATTTATGAACAAATCTATAAACAGCTGCTCGAATATATAACGACAGGGTTAATGCAGGCGGACGATAAACTACCCTCTGTCCGTGAATTATCTTCATCAATTCATATTAATCCTAATACCGTTGTTAAAGCCTATCGTCTTTTAGAAGAGCAAGGTTTTATTTATTCCTTGCCGGGGAAGGGAAGTTTTGTTAGCTCAAAACAAAATAATCAAACGAAGTTGTTTGAACAACAAATTAAAGTTCTCACAAAAGAGATTGTTACTAAAAGTAAATATATTGGTTTGACCTTTGAACAATTATGCCAATTTATGGAACAGACTTGGGAGGGAAAATAATGTTATTAGTCAAAGAATTATCAAAGAAAATTGATCACAAACAAATTTTGGACAATATTACTTTAAATATACCTAAAGGTTCAATTTATGGAATTATTGGTGAAAATGGTGCAGGTAAAACAACTTTGATTCGTCATTTAGTAGGTGCTTATCAAGGTGATACAGGATTTGTTGAATTAGAAGGAATGCGTATTTATGAAAATCCTGAAGCAAAAGCAAAATTAGTATATATCCCCGATGAATTTTTTGATACCTTCGGACATAATATTCGGGATATTAAAGAATTATATCAAGGGATTTATCCAAGTTTTAACGAGGCACGGTATTTAAGATTGATGAAAATGTTTAAGCACGATAGTTTAGAAAATTTTAGTAAATTTTCTAAAGGAATGAAAAAGCAAGTTATGTTTATTTTGGCTTTAGCGATCATGCCTGAATATTTGATCATGGATGAGCCGTTTGATGGACTTGATCCACATATTCGGAAAGTTATTTGGGATATTTTGATTCAAGATGTAAGTGAGCGAAATATGACAATTTTTATTTCTAGTCATCATTTAAATGAATTGGATAGTATGTGTGATCATATCGCTTTGATCAACAATGGGAAAATTGTTTTTGAAGAAGCACTAGATCATCTTAAAGAAGGCTATCATAAATTACAAATCGTCTTAGAGTGTGGTGATGATATGTATGCTTTAGAGAAAGAATTAAAAGTTTTATCTCATCAAATGATGGGACGTGTTCATACTTTGATCGTTGCTGGTGAAATTGAAGCAATCAATCGTACTGTGGAAAAGTATTGTCCTTTAATTAATGAAACTTTATCATTATCATTAGAAGAGATTTTCTTATTTACTTTAGGAGGAGAATATGATGAACTCAAGGAAGTCATGGGTTAATATTCCCTTACTAAAAAATATCATTAAAAATAATCTCTTTCCTGCTAAAGTATCATTAATTATTTTTGTGGGAGTCTTTATTTTATCGCTTATTTCTGGTTCTAATAGTGGTTTTAGTCAAATTTGTATAGTTGTATATGGAATAAGTGCAGTTGTTCTAACAACGATATACCCTTGTTTTATTCAGAGTTATCAAGTTAATAAAACGAAATCATCAATGATGTGTTCATTACCGTTGGCGACAAGATGCGTTTGGTTTACAAATTATTTAGCTGGATATTTAATTGCGCTAGTTACATTATTGATTGAGGGATTAGGTTTGATGATGTTTTTAGGATTAAATAATGCGGGGACTGAAGGAAATATATTTATAAGATTTATAATGGCGATATTTCTTTTGTTATTTATTTATTATACCCTTACTTATTTAGTTTGTTCACTGTCTGGTAATCGTTTGGGACAAGTTGTGTTTAGTTTAGCAGCATATGCATTACCAGTAATTTTATTATTGGGGCTTATTTATATTAGTCCTAAATTAGTTCCAAGTAATCTTGATCTTGGAATTAATGACACATATCTTTATCTTACTTTTCCGTTAGCTGCTGGAATGCAGTTTATTTATAGTGCGTATCCACATATATTTTTCCATTTATTTTTAGGAATTGTTACCTTAATCTGCAGCTATTATGTTTATAAAAATCGTGAAAATGAATATATTGGAGAACCTTTAGTATTTCGCCGAATTATTATTGTTTTAAAAGCTATTTTGATTATTGCTGTAACGATATGTGGTTTTGGAGTCATTTTATTAGTATCAAAAATTAATATCACATATGGATTCAAAGGTCAGTCACTTTTATTTTTGATCTATATTTTGATTGGGATGATTGTAGCGATAATCGTTGAAATTATTTTTAAAGGAAGACATGTTTATCGTAATTTATTAATCTATGTACCTGTTTTAGCAATTGTTTTTGGTGCTAATTTTATGATTGCCAATAAGCAATATCTTTCAGGAATTAATAATTCGAGATATGAAGTTACTGCTGATTTAGTAGCTGAATTAGCTGGTAATCAGGAGTATCTTAGCTTAAGCTTAAATAATGAGGTTACAAAGGAATTCTTGAATTATTTGAGTAAACATCGTGATGACCTTCATTTTGAAAAATATGATGATGAACAACAAGATTTAGCAATGATGTATACTTATCAATATGAACATGGATTAGATGATGATTATTATAGCTATAGTATCTATTATATTAATAAAAAAGCAGTAATTGATTTCTTTAATGGACCAGGAAATAAGTATTTTGATAAGCTGCTTAATTATACTGAGGGTTTAAAAAAGGAAAAAAGTTTAATTTGTTATGTTAATGATCATGCAGTCTATTTAAATAAAGAGGAAATTCAAGAATTGATTAAATTGTTGCCAAATCAAGAAATCAAACCTAAAAATATATTTAGTATTAAAACATATAATTTATTAAATCCTGATAGTGTCAATTATTTAATAAGCAGTAATGAAGCAATAACGAATTTTATTACTAGCGATGAGTTGATCGAACGAGCTGTTTTTATTGAAAATTGTCGAGATGTTATTGATGATATTAATAGTGATTCAACAAAGTTTGAAGAACAAATCAAAGCCGTAGTGAGTACACAATTTAGTCACGAAACAATTGATATGGTCTATCCAAACGGTGATAGCACAGTTATAGCCTTTAGTAATGATGAAGTTATTTATCAAGGTACCTATGAAGTTGTTACAAAAGAAGGAAATAACTATACTTATCCATTAGAATTTACCTTAAAGAAAGGTGATGATGGCGTGATCGTTAATGATATAAAGGTAGGTGGTTAAAGATGATGATCAGTTTATTAAAAAATGATTTAAAACAGCTAAAAAATACAGTTGTTATTTTTAGTGGTTTTCTAGCTTTAAGTTTGGTAATCAGTCTGATTTCTTTTCACTCTGATGTTCCTGTAGGAATGTTTTATCTAATTATCTTACTCTATTCATTAGTTGTTCCGATGGTTAATTTAAGTTACTTATTTGATCAAACCCAACAGACTCATTTTTCATCTTTGCCATATACAAAAATACAAAGTTTTATGATCAGATATTTAAGCGGATTATTGTGCATAATTATACCTGTCATAATCTATTGTATTGTTGATGTTATTTTAGGACAAGGATTAGTACTTAAAAATTGTTCTTCAGCAATTTTAATGATTTGGATTTATTATAGTTTAGGTAATCTAGCTGCCTATTTAACGACATCAGTAATTATGGATATTATTCTACAAATTGTTATTAATATATCGCCATTCATTATTTATATGAGTTTATTTTCTGTTTATCAGACTTTTGTTAGAGGAATCATTAGTGCTGATTTTTCAATGGAGGTCGTAAGTATTATTTTGCCCGCTTTTCGATTATTTATTGGTGGACTTAGTGGTTTAAGTTCTTATTATCTTTTGCTGTATGCTGGTTATGGTCTAGTTATATTTATAATGGCTTTTTTAGCAAGCAGTAACCGGGAATGTGTTAACAATTATCATGGTTTCACTTATAAAATCATTGGTGAAGTAATTAAACTAATTTGTATTATTTCAGTTTCTTGGCTGATTACTTCTATTTTGGATATTCCTGTTCAATCTTTGAAGAGTTTTATTATTATCAATATTATTGCAACCTTTGTTGCGACTTTTATTATTCAATTTATTCAGTCAAAACGTATTAGGTATGTATTGTGCATAGTGCAGGGAACATTAATTGTTTTAGTTACAATTGTAATTTTTATTGGTTCAAAAGGATATTTAGAAAATTATATTCCTCATGATATTAAAGCAGTAGAAATTAATTCAAATTTTGGGTACAACAAGATTAATAGTAAATTAACTGATCAAAAATCAATTGATACAGTAGTGGCAATTCATCAGGAAATTTTAAAACAAAAAAGTGATTATGGCAGTCATAACTTAAAAATTACTTATTATAAGGATAATGGTGATAAGGTAACAAGAGGTTATCAAATTTCGGATCAAGAATATTTAATGGTAATCAAAAAGTTAGATGCGGCACTTTTAAAAAGTTGGTTTGATAATTATTATTATATTATTAATAAGCTTGACACATATCAATATCTTACTTATGCATTGCCGGGTGAAAGTGAGAATGAAATTAGAACAGAAAATGATATTCTATTATTTAAAAATATTCTTCAAAGAAAGCTGTCGGAGTTTGAAAATAACCCTAATTTATTATTAAAAGTTGACTATGATAATCCGGGTCAAATTACTAGATTTAAGCGTTCTAATGATGGTAGTGAAAGTTATCAAGGTGATTCGATTTCTTTTGACGATAATGACCCAATGTCGCTTGCTTTACAAGAATATGATAAAATTAAAGCAAATTAGTTGTAATTATTTATAGATTAGGCATAATGTTAATGAGGTGATAAAAATGAAAATTTTAAATAGTAATGAATTTGATAACGCAATTGCTAGCGGTATCGTTTTAGTAGATTTTTATGCTGACTGGTGTGGACCATGTAAAATGTTATCTCCAGTTATTGAAGGGTTAGCAGAAAAGATGGAGCAGGTTAATTTTTATAAATTAAATGTTGATGCTTCTAGTGATATTGCCGGGCGTTATGGGGTTCAGGCAATTCCAAATTTAATTATTTTTAAAGATGGTAAAGCAGTTGACCAGATTACTGGTTTTGTTCCTGAAAATGAAATTGTAAAACATTTACAGAATTTATTATAATGTATTTAAGCCATGGTAGTGTTACCATGGTTTTTATATTTTGAAAGTTTTTGAAAAATTCAGCTAAATAAGTCTAAATATGATAAAATCTATACATATAGAAATGTAGGTGAATTTAGATGAAAGTATCTTTTTATGAATCTGTAGCGAAGCATGATTTAAAATTTGCGGTAATTATTAGCCGTTATTTAAAACAGTGGGTATTTTGTAAACATAAACAGCGAAAGACATTTGAAATACCTGGAGGACATCGTGAAAATGGGGAAAGCATTGAAGCATGTGCAAGACGTGAATTGTATGAAGAAACGGGAGCTGTTACTTATACGCTTGAACGTCTTTGCGACTACGGAGTTGTTGAGAAAACTGGATCAAAAGAGTCTTTTGGAACAATATTTTATGCCGAAATTGAAAAAATGGCGGATTTACCTGATTCTGAGATAGAAAAAATATTTTTATCGAAGGAACTGCCCGAATGCTGGACATATCCGGAAATTCAGCCTTACATGATCGATGAATATAAAAGACGGAGAGGATCATAAATGAAAAAAATATTTATAGTAATGATGATAGCAGGAATTTTAACTGGATGTAGTGATTCATCTACTAAGAGTATAACAGTTTGTAAAGGAAGTTTTGATTATGGCGATATTGAAAATACTTATGAAACTAAAGGCGATAAGGTTATCAGGATCGTGAATGTGACGATTAATGATTATAGAGATACGGATTATGATGATGAGACCTTAGTTAGTACACTTGAATCACAATTAAATGTATATAAAGAAATAGATGGGTTGGAAATAAAGCTTACTGCTAAAGATCAAATTGTTCGTCAGGAATTTATAATTGATATAGAAAATGGTGATTTAAAAAAACTTAATGAGGTTGGATTAATAGATTTAAATGGTGATGGAACGGTTTCTTTTGAAAAATTAACAAAAAATGCTAAAGAGAATAAATTAACTTGTAAAGAAAAATAAGCAGGAGATATGATATAATAAGTAAAAGGAGGTGTGATTATGGCACGAAAACCTCTGAAATTAACGAAAAATGCGTTAATGTTATTGGGGATAATAGCGTTACTATTGATAACTTTTTTAGTTTTAAAGTTTGGTGGGACAAAAAGTGAACAACCAGAAAAAAAAATAACTGAAACATTAAGTGGATTAGTTGTTGAAAATCAGGTCTTAAAAGTTCAGTTATTAGATTTTGTAAGTAATAAGGATTTTGATGATAAGTATCAAGAAGTTTCAATGGATATTAAAGCAGATGAAGAAGTATTAAACTATAAAATATCAAATCGTCAAGTTTTTAATAAAGTGATGCAGTTATTACCGCCAGGTGAGGGCTCTCCTTTATTGAATAACAGCAGTGAGGTACCTACTCATGAAGCGTATATTCTTGTTTTAACTGGTGATATTGTTGAGTATAAAGATAGTGAAGGAAAGAGTTCTTATCAAATTGCTAATGCACGTCTTGATTACTATAAACAATCATTGTTGTTAGAGAATGATTATGATAGTGTGTATATCGCTTCAATTGATGGAAAAAAAGAAAAAATGGTCAAGATTACTGTATATAAGGAAGCACTATCCAGTCCAAGTGAGTATATGACAATGTTACAATGGTAAATAAAAACCTTAGCAAAATAAAATGCTAAGGTTTTTTAGTATTATTCAATGTTTAGTCCAGCAACAAAGGTTAGATCAATACCAAACATAATGCCGGTATTGGGTTTATCGATGCCGCCTAAAGTTTTATCAATAACGGTCCTTGCTTTTTCAACATCTTCATTTTTTAAAATAAAGAAAAGTGTTTTGCTTGTTTCACGGGGATCTTCAAGAAAAATTCGTAATGATTCGATAATAAAATTATCATTACTTTTTAATGTATTAAGCATCCCTTTGCTTTCAATGATCGTCCCTCCGTTAATACCACTTTTTTGTAATGCGGCTAAGAGATCATCTAATTTTTCTACTTTGTGTAAAACTAAGAAAAGTGCTTGCATGGAATTCCTCCTTTATGTACATCCTATTATATATTATAAACCATATTATTGCTCTTTGCATTAGTAAATGTTTGGTTTATAATAAATAGTATACAAATAAGGGGGTATATTTAAATGAATTTTGAATTTTCAAATCGGATCAGTGGTGTTAAGGCATCAGCAATTAGGGAAATTTTAAAAATGATGAATGATCCAGAGATTATTAGTTTTGGTGGTGGAAATCCGGCTAGTGAGACTTTTCCTGTTGAACAATTAAAAAGAATTAGTGATGATATTTTTAATACTTGTCCTAATTCTATTTTAGAGTATGGAATTACTGAAGGTGACGGAAGCTTTAAAAAAGCAGCAATAGAATTTTTATCACGGCATGAAACAGTAGTGAAAGACTATGATGGTGTTATGGTTACTTCTGGTTCACAACAAATCATGGATTTTTTATCTAAATGTTTATGTAATGAAGGGGATCTAGTTGTTTGTGAAAATCCAAGCTTTTTAGGGGCTTTAAATGCATTTAAAAGTAATGGTGCCAAATTAGTTGGAATTGATATGGAAGATGATGGAATCAATCTTGAACAGTTAGAAGCAGTTTTAAGTGGGGTGCAAAAACCAAAATTTATTTATTTGATTCCTAATTTCCAAAATCCTACTGGAATAACAACTTCTTTAGAAAAACGTCAAGCTATTTATACATTAGCAAAAAAATATCAAGTGCTGATTCTTGAAGATAATCCATATGGTGATTTAAGATTTAGAAATGATGCAATTCCTTCAATTAAGTCATTAGATGATGAAGGATTAGTAGTTTATGCAGCTAGTTTTTCAAAAATTATTGCACCGGGAATGCGTGTAGCTGTTATGATTGGTCATCAAGATCTATTAGCTAAATGCACAGTTGCTAAACAGACAAATGATGTTCATACAAATGCTTGGGCGCAAAGTGTAATGGCTCGTTTCTTAAATGAAACGGATATGGAGGTACACCTAAAAAAATTACAGGCAGTATATGAGCAAAAATGTAATTTGATGTTGGAAGAAATGAAAAAACAATTCAGCCCAGATTGTAAATGGACAATTCCTGATGGGGGAATGTTTATTTGGGTGACTCTACCAGAACGAATTGATATGCCGGAGTTTGTTAAAAGAGCTGTTGAACATAAAGTAGCAGTAGTTCCAGGAAATGCTTTCTATGATGATGATAATAAACCATGCCAATCGTTTCGGATGAATTTTTCAACTCCAACTAATGAACAGATTATTAAAGGGGTCGCTATTTTAGGAGCGTTAATGCATGATTAAAAATATTGTTTTTGATATGGGAAATGTTATTTTGCGTTGGGATCCGCACTATATTGCTAGTAAATTATCAAATGATAGTTTAGAACAAGAAGTGATTGAAAGAGAGTTATTTGCTTCAAAACAGTGGCAAAAGCTAGATCAAGGATTACTCACCGTGGAAGAAGCTCTTAAGGAATTAAAAACCGACAATCCGCAGTTGATTAGACATGCATTATTGCATTGGTATGATTATTTTGAGCCTTTTGCTGAAATGGTAGCATTAGTTAAAGAACTAAAAGAGCAAGGTTATCATATTTATCTATTATCTAATTGCAGTCTCCAATTTGATGATTATTACCAAAATATCGAAGCTTTTAAATATTTTGATGATTTTTATATTTCTGCACGCTACCAATTATTAAAACCTGATCTTGAAATCTTCAAACATTTTCTTTCAAAATTTAATTTAAAGGCTGAGGAATGTATTTTTATTGACGATATAAAAGCTAATGTTGAAGGTGCAAAGATTGCTAAAATGCATGGTTATCAGCATAATGGAGATATCAAAAAGTTACGATTATATCTAAAAAAACAACATGATTTACCAATAAATTATTAATAATTCTTAAAAATACCATACTTTTCAACTGTTTTGGTTGACAATTAAGGGGAAAATGCTAGAATGCTAATAGACAAAATAATCGCTTATATTGGGAGAATTTAGATGGATAAACAAGAGGAAAATATGAGTAACACAAACGATACGATTGAATCAAAGCAAAAGTCAGAAATGACTAAAAAAGTAAGATCAGGGAAAAAAACAGGGGTACAAAAAAAGATTATTATTATTGGAATCTTAGTATCATTATTAGTCATTATTTATTTAATTGGAAGTTTTTATTTCAATAAGAAGTTTTTAAGTGGTACATACATTAATGATATCAATGTCAGTGGTTTAACATTAACTGAAGCGAATGAAAAGTTAGCGGAACAAATAGATGCTCGTTCTTTAAAATTGATTTTTAATGATGAAGCAACTGAAACAGTTTCAGGAAGCGAATGTGGAGTTCGCTATAATAGTAATAATAATGTTAAGAATATTTTGAAAAAGCAAAATTCTTTTGGGTGGATTGGAGCTTATTTTAATAAATCGAAAAATGTAGTTAATGATCTAGCTGAAGTTGATGAAACAGTTTTAAGAGCTAAGGTGGCTTCTTTGAGACATCTTCAAGAAGAGGTGCAAGTGGCACCGGTCGATGCTAAAGTGGAATATCTAAATAATGAGTTTACCATCACCAACGAGGTCAATGGTTCAACGATTGATCAAGAAAAACTAATTAGTGAAATAAAGTTAGCCTTTAGTGAAGGTAAAGAAAGTTTAAATTTAACGGAGAAAAAATGTTATGTAGAACCCGCTGTAAAAGCTAATGATGCGAAATTACAAAATTTATTAGATGCAGCTAGAAAGTATGCATCTGCGGCGATAACCTATAAAACACGTTCTGGAGATGTAGTGTTAGATGGTAGTACTTTGGTTACTTGGTTATCAATAGATGAAAGTGGTAATTATTATCGTGATGATGCTGTATTTAAAGAAAAAGTAACTGACTTTGTTGGAAGTTTAGCGAAGAAAATTGACAGTGTTGGTGGAAGCCGAACTTTTGTTGGGGCTAATAATCGGACGATTACAGTTAGCGGTGGTAATTATGGTTTAAGACTCCAAAATAGTAAGGAAATAAGCGGTTTATTAGAAGATATTTATGCCAATAAAGTGGGTGTCAGAACACCTGTTACAACTGGTCGTGAAGCTTCTTCGGATAATGGTGGATTAGGTGATACTTTTGTTGAAATTGATTTATCAGGGCAACATATGTGGTATCATAAAAATGGTCAGATCGTATTAGAGTCAGATATTGTTTCTGGTACATACAATATTGCTGATCGCCGTACACCAGCGGGTGCCTATTATTTATATAATAAGGAAAGAAATCGTGTTCTTCGGGGAACAAAATTACCTGATGGAACATGGCCATATGAAACTCCAGTTTCTTATTGGATGCCTTTTAATAAAGGAATCGGGTTACATGATTCTTCAAGCTGGCGTTCTAAGTGGGGTGGAACTATTTATATGAACAATGGTTCTCATGGTTGTATTAATTTACCTACGGGAATTGCTTCACAATTATATAATAGTATTGAAGTTAATTGTCCTGTAGTTTGTTATTATTAATAATGTAAAACAGTCTTAAAATTGCTGCGATCTCAAAGAAAGTTTAAAAGAGTAGCCCTAATCCTTTTAAATTATTCAAAACGTATCAGTAAATAAGGCTGTTTTTATTGTTTAAATTATTAGTAATTAGTTATATACTTGAAGAAGAGAATAAAGGAGTTAAATGATGGAAAATTATGTAATAGATTTTGCAACTAAAATATTAAATATTGATAGTCCTACAGGTTATTGCAAAGAAGTTATTGAATTTGTTAAAAATGAAGTTGAACAATTAGGTTATCGTACAGGAATGAATAATAAAGGAAATCTTTATATTTATGTTGATGGCAAGAATGATAAAACAATTGGTTTATGTGCTCATGTGGATACTCTAGGCTTAATGGTTAGAAGTATTAGAGATAATGGAGAATTAGCTTTCACTAATGTTGGGGGTCCAATCGTCCCGACTCTAGATGGTGAATACTGTCGAGTAATTACACGTGAAAACAAAATTTATACAGGAACTATTTTAAGCAATTATCCTGCCGCTCATGTATATGAGGAATCAAAAACAGCTATTCGTAAATGTGAAAATATGCATATTCGATTAGACGAAGTTGTAAAAAATAAAGAAGATGTTACAGCTTTAGGGATTGATAATGGTGATTATATTGCTATTGATCCTAAAACAACATACACTAATAGTGGTTTTCTTAAATCAAGATTTCTTGATGATAAATTAAGCGTAGCTTGCCTAGTTACTGTTTTAAAAGAATTGAAAGAAAAGAATATTGTTCCTGCCAACAATGTTATTATGATCATTTCAACTTACGAAGAAGTAGGGCATGGCAGTGCTAGTATTCCCGAAAATATTAGTGAATTGATTGCAGTGGATATGGGATGTATTGGCGATGATTTAGCATGTAGTGAATATGATGTGAGTATATGTGCAAAAGACTCTAGTGGACCATATGATTATGGGATTACTTCAAAGTTTATTGAACTTGCTAAAGCTAAAGGACTTAACTATGCAGTAGATATTTATCCATTCTATGGTAGTGATGTTAGTGCGGCCTTACGAGGTGGTAATGATATTAAGGGTGGTTTGATTGGACCGGGAGTACATGCTTCTCATGGGATGGAACGCTCTCATCAACAGGCTATCAACAATACGATTGAATTGATTTTGGCTTATCTACAGGCGTAGTAATACGCCTTTTCTTGTGTCAATATTTGAAAATCAAGCAATCGAGATAGAAAAAAGTTGTACTAAAAATAATGGAGGGATGAAAATGAAAGCATTAGCAAGTGATTTTGATAGAACACTATTTTTTTACGATGAGAGTGGTTCATATTATCGGTTAGAGGATGTTCAAGCCATCAAACATTTTCAAAGTCTAGGTAATTTATTTGGAGTTTGTACTGGTCGTTCATATAAAGGAATTGAGGATTTTAATCCTCATCAGATAGATTACGATTTTTATATTCTATGTTCAGGAGCAAAAATATTAGATAAGGAAGGAAATTTAATTTATCAAAAATTTATAGATAAAAAAATTGCTCAAAGTATTTATGAACAATACGAGGCTGTCGATACTAGTATTGTTTACCAAGGAGATATGTATGTACTTAATCGTACTTTTGATTTATCTCCACGGGTTAAACTAATTACATCATTTAATCAAGTTGGGGAGCAGTTTGAAGCTTTTTCTTTACATTTTAAAAATAATGACGAAGCTGGTAAAGAATACACTAAAATGATTGATATGTTTGGTGATGTTATTGATGTTTATCAAAATGAGCGGCACCTTGATTTTGCTGCGAAAGGATGCTCTAAAGGGAAGGGGATTAAACGAATAATTGAGTTCTATGGCTTAGCTTATGAAGATATGGCAGCTATTGGAGATTCATGGAACGATATCCCGATGTTAAAGAGTGTTGAAAATTCTTTTACATTTAATCGTTCTCATCAAACAGTCAAGAATGTTGCCAAATATTTAGTTGACGGGATAGATGGATGTATTGAAGAATTAATTAAGTGTCACAAATAAATTTATTTGATATAATGTATCAGAGGTGGTTAAGGTGTTAAGTAAGTATCAAAGAATATCTCAGGATTTAATCGATAAAATAGATAAACAAGAAATCAAAGTACATTCATATTTGCCTAGTGAAAATGAGTTAATGAAGCTATATAATGCATCTCGTGATACCATCCGTAAGGCTTTGGATATTTTATTAAAAAATGGTTATATTCAAAAAAATAAAGGAAAAGGATCACTAGTTTTAGATGTTGATAAAGTCGCATTTCCAGTTTCTGGCGTAATGAGTTTTAAAGAACTAGCTAAGACTATTAATAGCGAGGTTGTTACTAAAGTTATTGAATTATCTTTAAACCCAGTTGATGTTCAAATGAAAAAAGAACTATATATGGATAGTGGTAATTATTATAAAATAAGACGAATTCGTTCATTTGATGGTGAGCGGGTAATATTGGATACCGATTATTTAAATGCTAATATTGTTCCTAATATAACAGAAACAATTGCTGCTGATTCACTATATAATTATATTGAAAATGAATTGGGTTTAAAAATCAGTTTTGCAAGAAAAGAGTTTACAGTTGTTAAGGCGACAGAAGAGGAAAAGAATTTATTAGATATGCATGAATATGATCTATTAGTATGTGTGAAATCTTATACATATTTAGAAGATGCTTCATTGTTTCAATATACGATTTCGAAACATCGTCCTGATAAGTTTAGATTTGTTGATTTTGCAAGAAGGACTCAACTTTAATGAGTTCTTTTTTAGGAGGGGCTATGACACAAAAAGATTATTTATTATTCCAAGACAATATTAGAAAAGAAAAAGCGAATTTAGATAGTAGGTCATTAAAAATTTCAATTGCTCGTTTAATTATTGGATTATTGATTGTTGGATTTTTATTAGGAGGCAATTTTACTAATAATCAGTTATTAGTATATTCATCATTAATTTGGATTGCTATTTTTATTATTTTAATAGTTATTCATAGTAAAATAACGGAACGATTGAGTTATTTAAATGCTCAAGCAATTGTAATTCAACGTTATTTAGATCGCTATAATAATGATTGGAAAGCTTTTGATGAAACGGGACTAGACTATGTTGATAATGTTACTGGGGTGATGAAGGATTTAGATTTAGTGGGAAAGAATTCATTGTTCCAATATTTTAATGTTGCAAGTACGATTCGTGGTAAGAAATGTTTGCTTGATAAATTAACGCGTACAAGTTTTAATGAAAAAGGTATTATTGAAGAGCAAAAAGCTGTTTTAGAATTATCGAATAATAATAATTTTGTTTTATCATTGGAAACCTATGGCAGAATGCTTGAAAAACCTAAAGTTAATGAACGAATTATTGAGGATTTTGTTAATAATTTAGGAAAAAATAAAGTTAAACGGAGCTGGGGGTTTGCTAAATATTTAATTCCGATACTTACGATTATTACCATTGTCATGTTTCTTTTCGAATTTTATTTCAAGTTATCAGTAATTTTAGTGCCAGTGCTAATTTTTGGACAACTGATTATTGCAATTATAAATCTAAACAGTCATGGAATAATTTTTGAGCAAGTTTCTAAATTATCACATTGCTTGAATAATTATCAAAATATTAGTCATCTGATTAAACAATCCACTTTTACATCACCTTTTTTGGTAGAGTTACAAGCAAGATTAGAGGCTTCAAGTATAGCTTTTGATGAACTAAAAAGTATTAGTAGTGCTGTTAAGCAACGGAATAATCTTTTGGCATTCATTTTATTAAATGGACTTTTGTTATGGGATATCAATTGTAAAGAACGATATGATCGTTGGGTTAAGCAATATGCTAGTTCAATTGAGCGGTGGTTAGATGCAATTGGCGAATTTGAAGCTTTAACGAGTTTACAAGTATTACTCCATACTAAAGATGTTACTTGTTTTGCGAATTTTCATGGTGATCAAACTACATATTTAGAATTTGGTGAAGCTTATCATCCATTGATGCCAAATGAACAAGCTGTTGCTAATAGTTTTATGATGAATCACCAAGTATGTGTAATTACAGGCTCAAATATGTCTGGAAAAACGACTTTTTTAAGGACGATTGGGATTAACCTTGTACTAGCGTATGCAGGCGGACCAGTTATGGCAAAATCATTTGATTGCTCATTGATGCAAATTTTTACTTCGATGAGAATAGAAGATGATCTTAATGGGATTTCATCATTTTATGCTGAATTATTAAGAATAAAACAAATCGTTGAAGCTAATCGTCAAGGTAATTTGATGATTGCGTTAATTGATGAAATTTTTAAAGGTACTAATTCAAAAGATCGAATCATTGGAGCACAAGAAACGGTCAAGCAATTGTCAACAAATAATATTTTCACATTTATTACAACTCATGATTTTGAATTATGTGAATTAGAAAATGAGATTTCATGCAGTAATTATCATTTTAATGAATATTATCAAGGAGATAAGATTAAATTCGATTATTTAATTAAATATGGTCGAAGTCAAACAACAAATGCACAATATTTATTGAAGATGGTTGGAATTACAAAGGAAGTTTAGCTTCCTTTTTTATTTTATTAAAAATGTATTGACTTACATGTACGTACAAGTTATTATATAATTACAAAAGATGTACGTACATGTAAAAAAGGAGAAAAAAGATGGGAAAATTCAGTAGTGATGCAAGTAAACTTTTAGAATTTGTTGGCGGTAGAGAAAATATTAGAGCAGTTAGTCATTGTGTTACTAGAATGCGTTTTGTTTTAGGGGATGAGAGTAAAGCTGATATAGACAAGATTGAAACCTTGGGGAGTGCTAAAGGTACATTTACACAAGGCGGTCAATTTCAAGTGATTATTGGTAATGATGTTCAAGAATTTTATAATGAGTTTATTAAGATTGCTGGAATTGAAGGGGTTAGTAAAGAGCAAGTAAAAAGTGATGCTAAATCAAATCAAACCTGGCTTCAAAGATTAATGGGAAATTTAGGGGAAATCTTTGCTCCATTAATTCCTGCATTGATCTGTGGAGGGTTGATTCTAGGATTTAGAAATGTGATTGATTCAATTGCAATGTTTGAAAATGGAACAAAAACATTAGTTCAAATTTCACAATTTTGGAGTGGTGTAGACTCATTTTTATGGTTAATTGGTGAAGCAGTATTCCATTTTTTACCTGTTGGTATTTGCTGGTCAATAACTAAAAAGATGGGAACTAGTCAAATTCTAGGTATTATTTTAGGAATTACATTAGTTTCTCCACAATTATTAAATGCTTATTCAGTAGCTTCAACAGCAGCTAAGGATATACCAGTCTGGGATTTTGGATTCGCCCAAGTACAGATGATTGGGTATCAAGCACAAGTTATTCCTGCAATGATGGCGGGATTTACTCTAGTTTATTTGGAGAAGTTCTTTAGAAAAGTTTCGCCTGAAGCAATTAGTATGATTATTGTACCATTCTTTTCGTTAGTGCCTGCGGTAATAGTTGCGCATACTGTAGTGGGACCAATTGGATGGGTAATCGGTAACTTTATTTCTGATGTGGTTTATGGTGGTCTTACATCTAACTTTGGCTGGTTATTTGCAACATTATTTGGTTTTGTATATGCACCATTGGTAATTACTGGATTGCATCATATGACTAATGCGATTGATATGCAACTAGTAAGTATGTTTAAAGGAACGATCTTATGGCCAATGATTGCATTATCTAATATTGCTCAAGGATCATCTGTTTTAGCGATGATAGTTTTGCAAAAGAAAAATGAAAAAGCTCAACAAGTTAGTATCCCGGCATGTATTTCTTGTTATTTAGGGGTTACTGAGCCTGCCTTGTTTGGAGTCAATTTAAAATATATGTTTCCTTTTGTGTGTGGGATGATTGGTTCTGCAATTGCCGCAACGTTTTCGGTAGCAACAGGAACAATGGCAACTTCAGTTGGAGTTGGTGGAATTCCTGGAATCTTATCAATTATTCCAAAATATATGGGAAACTTTGCTATTGCGATGATTATTGCAATTGTGATTCCATTTGTTTTAACATATATTGTTGGTAAAAAGAAATTAACAGATAAAGACTTAGGAATTGAAACAGATATAATTGATAATGAGAAATTTGTATCACCAATGACTGGAAAACTAATTAAGATTGAGGATGTAGAAGATCAAGTTTTTGCAACCAAAGCAATGGGTGATGGATTTGCAATTGAATTAACAGATAGTGATGTTCTAGCTCCAGTTAGCGGAGAAATCGTAATGACATTTCCTACCAAACATGCTTATGGCCTAAGAGGTAATAATGGTGTAGAAATCTTGATTCATCTTGGAATGGATACAGTACAGTTAGAAGGTAAAGGATTTGAATCATTTGTTAAAGTTGGTGAATATATAAAACAAGGAGATAAATTAGCTAAAGTCGATATTGCTTATATTAAAGAACATGGGAAGTCAATAGTCTCACCGGTTATTTTTACAAGTGGAGAAAAGATTAGTATATTAAAAGAAAATTGTAACATCAAAAAATTAGAAACAGAAATTATTAAAATTGATTAAAGGAACGAGGAAAAATATGTATTACGAAGATAAAGTCATCTATCAAATTTATCCAAAATCATTTAAAGATACTAATGGTGATGGAATCGGAGATATTAAGGGAATTACTGAAAAATTAGATTACCTGCAAACACTTGGAATTGATATGATTTGGATGTGTCCGATTTTTGCTTCACCACAACGGGATAGTGGTTATGACATCAAAGATTATTATAGTATTGATCCAATTTTTGGAACCATGGAAGATCTTGAATTATTAATTGCAGAAGCTAAAAAAAGAAATATTTATTTAATGTTTGATATGGTATTTAACCACACTTCAACAGAACATATTTGGTTTCAAGAAGCTTTAAAAGGAAACTCGAAATATAAAAACTATTATTTTTTTAAAAAAGGTAAAAATGGGAATTTGCCTACTAACTGGGATTCTAAATTTGGTGGAAAAGCCTGGAAATATGTTCCTGAATTTGATGAATATTATTTACATCTTTATGATGAAAAACAAGCTGATTTAAATTGGGAGAATGAAGAAGTTAGAAATGAATTGATTAAAATTGTGAACTTTTGGTTAAAAAAGGGAATTCGGGGATTCCGTTTCGATGTCATAAATAATATTGATAAACGAGTTTTTGCAGATAGTCCTGATGGATTGGGAAAACAATTTTATTGCGATCAGCCTAAAGTTCATAAATATCTTCATGAAGTCAACACCCGTTCATTTGGTCGAGTAGCTGGTTGTATTACGGTTGGAGAAATGTCAGCCACTAGTGTTGAAAATTGTATTGGTTATACTAATCCCCAAAATAAAGAATTAGATATGGTTTTTAGTTTTCACCATTTAAAAGTTGATTATGTTAATAAAGAAAAATGGACATCAATGCCATTTGATTTTCAAGAATTGAAAGAACTTTTGAATACGTGGCAAGTAAGAATGCAAGAAGGACAAGGCTGGAATGCCTTATTTTGGAATTGTCACGATCAGCCACGAAGTGTTTCTAGATTTGGAGATGATAAAAAATTTCGAGTTCATTCTGCAAAGATGTTGGCAACGGCAATTCATTTAATGCGTGGTACACCGTATATTTATCAAGGCGAAGAAATTGGAATGACTAATCATTACTTTACAAATATTAATCAATATCGAGATGTTGAAAGCATTAATGCTTACCACATTTTAAAAAATCAAGGTCTTGAAGAAAAAGAGATTCATCAAATTTTACAAGATAAATCACGGGATAATGCACGTACTCCAATGCAATGGGATGAAAGTGTAAATGGTGGTTTTTCTGATGGAACACCATGGCTTCAAGTCAATACTAATTATCAAACAATAAATGTGAATGCGGCACTTAAAGATACTGATTCGATTTTTTATCACTACCAAAAGCTAATTAAATTGAGAAAGGAATATAAAATAATCAGTACTGGTGAATATATTCCTATTCTTGAAAATCATCCACAAGTATTTGGTTATAAACGTAGTTTAAATAATCAAGAATTAATTGTTTTAAATAATTTTTATGGTCAAGATGTTCTCCTAAATCTTGATGTAATCAATTATCAAGTTTTAATTAATAATTATAATGAAATTGATTTAACAAACCTTTGTTTAAAACCTTATCAAAGTGTTGCTTTGTATAAAAAAGAAGTTTAGTTTCTTAGTGAAATTAAACTTCTTTTTGTAACTGCTGAAATTGATATTGGTAATGTTTGTCTTAGGGTAAATCTTTTTATGCGTGATAATTTTTTATCTTTAAGAAGGATTTAATGCAAAGTCGTGCAATCATTTGTTAAATAAAGTAGAATATTTTAGATAAAATATATTTGGAGGATAGTATGAAGATAGGATTTGATAATAATAAATATTTAACGATGCAATCATCGCATATTAAAGAAAGAATTAATCAATTTGGTGATAAATTGTATCTTGAATTTGGTGGTAAATTGTTTGACGACTATCATGCTTCAAGAGTTTTACCAGGGTTTGCCCCAGATAGTAAGTTGCAGATGCTATTACAATTAAAAGATCAAGCAGAAGTAGTTATTGCAATTTCTGCCAGTGATATTGAACGTAATAAGGTTCGGGGCGATTTAGGTATTACTTATGATAATGATGTTTTACGTCTAATTGAAATATATCGAGCAAAGGGACTATATGTGGGAAGTGTAGTAATCACTCAGTATGATGGTCAAAAAGCAGCGGATATTTTTAAAAGCCGATTGGAAAAAAGAAATATTGCCGTGTACTTACATTATTTGATTGATGGTTATCCAACTAATACTAAAAGAATCATTAGCGAGGAAGGGTTTGGAAAAAATGATTATATTGAAACTACTAAGCCGCTGGTAGTTGTAACAGCTCCGGGCCCAGGAAGTGGTAAAATGGCAACATGTTTATCACAACTATACCATGAACATATTCGCGGTATTAAAGCTGGGTATGCAAAATTTGAAACATTCCCAATTTGGAATTTAGCATTAAATCATCCAGTTAACTTAGCCTATGAAGCTGCTACTGCTGATTTAAATGATGTAAATATGATCGATCCTTTTCATCTTGAAGCATACAATAAAGTAACTGTTAATTATAATCGTGATATTGAAATCTTCCCAGTATTAAAGAATATGTTTGAAGAAATATATGGAACTAGTCCATATAACTCACCAACTGACATGGGTGTTAATATGGTAGGTTTTTGTATGAGTGATGACGAAGCTTGTAAGGAAGCTAGTCGCCAAGAAATAATTCGTCGTTACTATAATACAATGAATCGCTATGTTCGTGAAGAGTGTTCATTAGACGAAGTTAATAAGCAAGAACTTGTTATGAATCAGGCAAAGGTTGTAGTTGAAGATCGTAAGTGTGTTGCGGCTGCAAACCAAAAGTCGAAAGAAGCTAATTGTTATGCAGGAGCAATCGAATTAGATGATGGAACAATCATTACAGGTCGTACATCTGATTTCATGGGATCATGTTCTGCAATTTTAATCAATGCTATTAAATATTTAGCTAATATCAGTGATGATGAACATTTAATTTCACCAACAGCCTTTGGTCCAATTCAAAATTTAAAGACTGAATATTTAGGAAGTGTTAATCCACGTTTACATAGTGATGAAATATTGATTGCATTATCATTAAGTGCTGTTAATAATGACAAAGCTAAGTTAGCGCTACAACAATTACCTAAACTACAGGGGACCCAAGCGCACATTACTTCTTCTATCGGACCAATGGATGCTAAAGTTTTTAGTAACCTTGGAATTCAAGTAACGTATGATGCTAAAAAATTGTAATGTAAAAATATCAAAAATGATATGATAACCTCCTAATAGACAGTGTAAATAATTAAACACTGACTAGGAGGTTTTTATATTTTGATAAGACAAAAGGATTTTTAGAAATCATACTATTAATAATACTTGTATAGTTTAAAAAATGGTTTTTTTAGTAAAAGAAAATGGACTGCGCAAGCACGGAACAGTCCATTAACCAGAAAGGAGGTGTTTTACACCATACAAATGTATCACCTAACTTTATGATAATCATTATTTGAAAATATTTCAACAAATATTATAATTTATGTGTATTCATCGAACAAATTATAATATAATGGTCATATTGCAACCATTGGTTGCGAAATTGAAAACTAGAATATCTAGAGCAACCAAGCATTATTTTGCATAATGTAGGTGATTTAGGGAGGAATAAATTTATGAATATAGAAATTGCAAATCGATTAGTAAGATTGCGAAAGGAAAAAAATCTTTCACAAGAGGCTTTAGCAAATGAATTAGGAATCAGTCGCCAAGCAGTTAGTAAGTGGGAAAGAGCAGAAGCATCTCCAGATACAGATAATTTAATCTTACTTGCCAAGTTATATGGAATGTCATTGGATGATTTACTAAAAACAGATCAAAAAGAATTTGAAAGTGGTAATAATCAACAAGCATCAAAAGAAAAAACAGAAGAAGATAAGAAACAAAAGAAAAAAGAAAGTGTTCATATTAGTTTAAAACATGGGATTCATGTGACTGGTGAAGATGGTGAAGAGGTTCATGTTGGCTGGAATGGAATTCATGTTGAGGATCCAAAAGAAGATTCAAGAATTCATATCGATGGTTCTGGTGTGTTTGTGGATGATAAAAAATATGATCAAGAAGAATGGCGTAAAATTCGTAAAGAAAAAGGCTGGGATTACTACTATGAAGATTATACAAAGTTTCCTTTTGCATTACTTGCAATTATTGCTTATATCGGGATAGCCTTATACACGGAGTTATGGCATCCATTATGGATATTTTTATTAATTGTTCCAATTATTGAAGGGGCAATTTCTGCAGTTAAACACCGCAACCTTAACAGATTCCCGTATCCTGTATTAGTGATTTTATATTTTTTGTATGAGGGATTCTATGAAAATATTTGGTCACCAACCTGGTTAATTTTTTTAACGATACCTGTTTATTATTCACTTGTTAATTATTTTAGACAACGAAAGCAACATAAAAATAATAATTGTACAGACAATCAAGAAGATTAATAATGATATTTATCACGGGTTCATCACAAATTATCGAAAAACATTAAAATAGTTGAATTATGTGTGATTAGTCTAAGATATTAATTGTTATTTTTTACCTTCGGGTATATAATGAGACTGTAGTAAAAAGTTATGTTAAGAAAGAAAAGAATCGGTATTGCATGGGACCAGGAGGTAATACCGGTTTTACTTTGTTAAGAACTTTTTAGACATTCATTGATGATAAACGGAGGAGAAAAAATGAAAGAATTATTATTAAAAAGATTGAAAAAAGCTAAAAATAAGAAAGGTTTTACGCTTATTGAAATCATCGTAGTATTAGTAATTTTGGGGATTTTAGCTGCGATTGCTGTTCCAGCGGTAATGGGATATATTGATGATGCTAAAGAATCAAAATATGTTGCAGAAGCACATTCAATTTATATTGTTATACAAACAGAAGAAGCACGAGCTAAAGCAACTGCTGCTGATGATATAACTTATGAAAGTATAGAGAAAGAAGCAATTAAGAAAACAAGTTTAGAAGATGTAACAATTGCGCCGACACCTACTAATGTAACACCAAAAGAAGAAAAAGCTACGTCTTACAAAGTTACATGGACTAGTGATGATGATAAGAAAATAGAAGCAACAGTTAAGAAAAATAAAGATGTTAAAATTGATGAAGTAAATTAAACATTAGAATAAATTATAGAATAAAAAACTGGTTGTCGTTAAAGATGGCCGGTTTTTCTTTCATTAACTTATTTAAAGGGATATTTATTATAAATTTAAGAAAGTATTATAGATGTATCAGAAAAAAGTTAAATTACTGGTATAGAAGTGTGTTCAAGATGATGTTATGTTAGGTTGGAAGATTAATTTATGATATAATTTTAGTAGTTTGATAAGGGGTGAAAATGTGGATTTTTTGATAATAGCTTATATCTATATGTTTATTTTGGGAAGCTGTATTGCCAGTTTTATCAATGTATTAATTTATCGAATTCCTCGAGATTTGGATTTTGTTAATGGACGAAGTTTTTGCCCTAGTTGTCACAATACATTAAAACCATATGATATGATACCTGTTTTTAGTTGGCTGTTTCTAAAAGGTAAATGTCGCTTTTGCAAAGAGCCAATTAGCCCACGGTATCCATTAATTGAATTATGTGGTGGTTTGTTAGCAATGTTATGCTTTTATCGTTATGGTTTTACTTGGATGACATTAGTTAGTTTTGTTTTAGCAATGATTTTATTGACGATTACAATGATTGATTTTGATACTATGACTATCCCTAATGGATTAGTTATTGCTTTGGTTGCTCCAGTTATTGTCTGTGCAGTTTTAGAGCCTCAAATTAGTATTAGTAGTCGTGTTATTGGAATGGCATCAGTTAGTGGGTTTATGTTATTAATGACATTAGCCATACCAGACTGTTTTGGCGGTGGTGATATGAAACTGATGTTTGTTTGTGGATTTATGCTTGGCTGGATAAATACTTTATTAGCTGGTTTTATTGGACTATTAGCTGGGGGGATTTATGCTAGTTATTTGATGGTAACAAAAAAGTCAAAAGAGCAGTCACACATGGCTTTTGGACCATATTTGTGTTTAGGGATATTTATAGCACTATTATATGGAAATGAAATAATTAGGGTGTATCTATCATTTTTTAATTTATAAGTGAGGAAGAGAAATGGCAATTTATAAATATGTAGCACGTGATATAAACGCAAAGAAAATAACAGGAAAAACGGAGGCTAGGGATGAGCATGAACTTAGTCAGCTTTTACGTGTTAAAGATATGTATTTGATTTCTCATAAAGATATAACTAAAGAAGAAACTAAAAATTATAAGATGAAATTGAAGGAATTAGCTAATTTTTGTCGTGAGATTGGAACAATGATGAATTCTGGATTACCGCTGATTCGAACGGTTTCAATTTTAGCAAGCCGTGAAGATAATAAGAAACTAAAAGCGATTTATAATGATATATATGTAAAATTGCAGCAGGGACAAACATTATCAGATGCATTAAAAGAACAGGGGAAAGCCTTTCCTGATATATTAATTCAAATGGTAAGATCTGGTGAAGCGAGCGGGAACATGCAAGATACAATGATGGTCTTAAATAATCAATTTACAAATGATAATAAGATTAAAAATAAAGTTAAATCAGCAATGACTTATCCAGTCATATTAGGAATAGTTACAATTGTTGTTTTATTGATTGTTTATACAGCTGTGTTACCATCGTTCTTTAGTATGTTTGAGGGAATGGAATTACCATTAATAACAGAAATCAATATTATAATTAGTAAATTTATTATGAGTTACTGGTACGCACTGTTGATTGGCATCCTAGTATTAATATTAATAATTGTGTCATTGTTGCAATTACCAAAAGTTAAATATCAGTTTGATCGCTTTAAATTAAAAATGCCGATAATTGGGAAACTAATGAAAATAATTTATACCTCAAGATTTGCAAGAACTTTATGCTCTTTATATTCTAGTGGGATTTCAATTGTTAATGCAATGGTGATCGTAAAATCTACGATTGGTAATAAATATATTGAAACGCAGTTTGATAACTCTATTAAAGCGGTTAGAAATGGTGAGGCATTGTCAGTTGCAATTGGAATGATTGATGGATTTGATATTAAATTAACTTCAAGTGTATATATTGGTGAAGAAAGTGGAAACCTTGAAGACTTACTGAGTTCACTAGCTGATGATTTTGATTATGAAGCTATGTTAGCGTCAGAAAAAATGGTTGCTATTTTGGAACCAGCTATGATTATTGTTTTAGCAGTAGTAATTTGTGTAATTATTATTTCTGTGTTAGTACCAATTTATTCAATGTATCAAAATGTTGGAAGTATGTAGGGGGGACTTTATGAAAAATATAATATATTTATCGAATACGAGTGCACAATTGGTCAGTGGTGTATGTAATGGCAGTAATCAAATTGATATTAGTGATTTTCAAGATTATCAATTACCTGAGGGGACTATGCTTGATGGTGCAATCATGGATGAAGATGCTTTAAAAGATGTATTGCGCATAATTAATAAAAAAGGAATTGGTGATTGTAAGCTGGTTATTGATAGTGGACAAATCGTGCATAAGAATTTAATTGTTCCTAAGATCAAGGATAAAGAAATACATGCAATCGTTAAAGAAGAAATTGATAGCTTAGAAAATGGTGAACATGATTTGATCTATGATTATACAATTTTAAAAGATAAATTAGTAGATAAACCAGGGATTGAGATTCTTTGTTGTGCAATGAAAAAGCAGATGATAGAAGATTATTTAAATATTTTTGATGATGTGGGGATTGAAATAACTGCAATTGATATTTCTCTTAATGCAATCGATAAGTTAATAGAAGATATTATCAGACTTTCTCAAAGAAACTTTGTTATTGCGGTGATTAATGGTAATGATATAGCTTTATATTTATTTGAGGAAGGTAAGTATGTTTTCTCGAACCGTTCAAGATTGTTTTCTGAGCGAGGAAGCAGTTCCTTTACTATGGAAGTAAGCAATATTTTAATTAAGTTTAAGCAGTTTATTAAAACGGCTGATTATAATCAAAATATTGAAAGAGTATATTTTTGTGGATTGGATGATTATGAAGAAAAAATGCTATTTGAAGTAGTAAGTGATAGTGTCGATATAAGGGCAATGCGCTTAGCTAATAGTAATACGATTTATTACAGTGGTAACTCTAAGGAATTCTTACTCCATAAGTATGTTTATGCTATTGGAAGTTTATGTGAAAGGTAGGGATAATAATGTTCAAGCGAAATAAAAGCAAAGATATTGATCTACTGGAACAATATTATCTAGCTACCAAGAAAAAAAATATTTTCCAAGAATACCTTAAATATCTTATCTTGCCTTTGGTTTTAGTATTCATTATAGGTGGTGCTTTTGGCTATTTAAAAGTTAAACAAGGTAATTATAAAAATGATATTGCTGAAATTAAACAAAAAATAAGTGATTTAGAAAAAAGTTATAAAGATAGTGATTATGAAGAAAAATATGCTTCATTGCAAGAAATTCAAAAAACAATTGATAATCTAAAAAAAGTTAATGCTAATATTGCTTCTTATCCTAACTTAAGTGAAGATATTTATAATGCTTGTTATAAAGCGGCTTTACAAGGCAAAATTACTTCAAGTAATTATGAACAAACAACCGAGGAACTAACCTTGGTTATTGAAACAAGTCAAGTTCCATACACAAAACAAATTGTTAAAAACCTGATGGATCTAAATATTTTTACAAAAGTAAGATATAGTGGTTATAAAGAAGTGGAAAAAGAAGATGAATCTAGTAATTCTGGTTCTATCTATATGCCTAGTACAACCCCAGAAAAGGTAGTTGTTTATCAAATGACAGTTATCTGTAGTTTAGGAGGAGGGATCAATGAATAAATTAAGTAGACGTGAACAAATCTTGATTTATATCTTAGTATTACTAATGGTAGTTGTTGTGGGCTGGTATTTTATGATTTCTCCTGCTATGGCAAAAAATACAACATTAAAACAACAGCGGGATAATCTTGAATTTGAGTTGGAAAGTAAAAAGGCGGTATATGAAACTAATATAGATGTTAATGCTGCAATTAAAAAAGCGAAAGATGAGTTAGTCGATTATCATAATAAATTTATGTCGATTATGAATGATTATGAAATAGATGTTTATTTTTCAGAATTGGCAGCTGAGTATAACCTAACACCAGTTGATTTAACAATCAATGAGGCTAGTGAAACAGAAATTAAATCTTTTAGCGTGGCCTTACAAGAAGCAAAAGCTGAAAGTAACAGTAAAAGCGAAACAACTTCAAATAAGAGCGAAGAAAAAGAAGAAAACCCTAAAACGTTAGTTGCAAATGTGCAGCAAAAGGTTGCAGGAAGCCCTACAAACATTGCTCGTTATATAGGTAAGATATCTGAAAATACAGGAGTTGCATTAACTCAATTACAGTACACTTATAATAGGGATAGTACTAAAGAATATACAATTTTAACATATAATTTATATATGATTGAAAAATGATATGAAGGAGGCTAAATATGATTAAGAATAATAAAGGCTCAGGGCTTACATGGGCGGTAATGATCGTAATGATATTATTATTGATTATAGGGGCCTCTTTAACATTTGCTTATTCAAGTTATAATCGTTCGATCGATAATCGAAATCAATTACAATGTGATCTATATGCAAAGAGTGCTTTAGATTCACTTATAAAAGCAATTGGTGATAACGAAACGGATTTAATTCCTAAAAGTAGTGCTTTTGAAGATAACATTTATCCTGAAATCAGCTTACCAAATGCTAAAGGAGAAGTATCCCAAGCGGTTATCCATATTGTAGATAAAGAGCAAGAAAAGGATAATGATAAAAAGATAATCCCGTTAATATATATTGAGATTACTTATGAATATAATGATCGTACCAGTAATGTTCAAGCAGTAATGCAAAAAATAGGCGGTATATGGAAAGTTATTAATTATGACGGAGGTGAAGCCGCATGATAAATAATAAAGGAATGACGTTAGTAGAAGAAATAGTAGCTTTGGCAATAATTTCAATTGCCTCATTAATAATGCTGGTTGGTTTTTCTACTGCTGCAAATGTTTTTGCTGATAGTACTCGGTATAAAGATATAACTAATAAACAGTATGCTGCCTTATTAGGAAATGAGAATACTGATAAAGATATTAATGTTTCTAATGAAGACGCTAAGGTTATTATTAAAGTTGCTGATAAAGTTATTACTGTTAAGACAAATCAGAGTAATGCTACAAGTAAAAAAGATAGTCAAACTATGTTATCAAAATTGAATTTTAATAACATAAATCTTTCAAATACGCCACAAACAGTAGCTAATTGTAATGATTTTTTAGATAGTGTACTTTCGTTTACAACTATTAAACAATTTGATGAATGGATAGCAGAGCAAGGAATTGATGTGGCATCGTATAATGGCTGGTATAAAAACAACGACTGTTATCGCTATTATTACTATAATAGATATGGGGCTGCGCACTTAACATTAGAACAGGATATTATTAATGAATGTAATCGGATTTTTGATGAGGTTCATCAAACCGCAACTAATCAAAATGAGAAAAAGGCCCGTATCGGTGATAAAACACTATATATTAAACCATATTTTTGTGGCGGTATCTGGCAAGTTGGAATTGATAGCGAGGATGGCTATTTTTTAATGGCATCAGAGTTACCAGGAATTAGTGGTGGAACACAATGGCGAACTAATTTGATTTATGCTCGTGGCAGCTGGTATTATAAAGTATTTGCATTTGGTACAAGTGATCAAAACAGCTATGTGGATGTGGCAGGGTTCAGTAATGCTAAGGCAACTGTAGATAGTTTATTTGATGGTAGTATTAGCGAAAAAATAAATTTATCTGATCAAAGTCAGTGGGTAAAAATAAAGTAATCATAGTTTAGAAATAAAGAGGGAAGGGGAGATTAAGATGAAACAATTTAAGAATAATAATGGTATGACATTAATTGAAGTCACAGTTGTTTTATTGATCTCTACGGTCCTCTTGACGATCGTTGGCTCGATTCTTGTTACATCACTTAATTTTTTTCGAGATCAAAAATTAAGCGATCAAAATAAACAAAAATTAGATGGAATTGCTGAGTATGTTGATAATGAAATTAATTATGTTACAGATTTAGCAATCGATAACGAGGCACCGTATGAAAGAGAAGGATGGCACTATTTATCAATAATTGATGGTAAATTATATCGTGATGGAATAAAGGTGTTTGATGATAAATACTATGATAATTATACCGTGTCAATTAAGGTTAAGGGGTATGACGGGTATCGTCTAGATGTAAAGTATGATTTTAATAAAAAAAGTGAGCTAGTCTATGGTACTGCTAAAAGTTATTCTTTTGATAATTTGAAATTAAAAGTTGAGGCTGGAGGAGAAGATTATTTAGTTAGTGCATCAAATCAGGTCGAAGTAAATGATACGTATAGGATTTATTATATCAAGGGGATAAATATAATAGATACTAATGATAAGCCTGATGTAGAAGAACCTGATGAAAGTAATGATAATATTACAGTAGCTGATCAAGTACATTGTATAAATACTTATAATAATAGAGGTGTATTTGATGGAGTTCAAAGACATTATATGATTGGTGATTTTGTTTATTATAAAGGTTATTGGTGGCAATTAATCACTCAAGAAAATAATTATGGTTTCGGTGCAGAACCGGATAGAGAACAAAAATGGAAAAAAATTGATAAAAATTACGATAGATTTAGTGCATATACAGTTAATGATGTAATTTATTATCCGGAAAATGGACATTACTATAAGTGTTTAAAACAATTAGACAATAAAGGTGGCGATTCTGGATATGGACCTACTGGATGGAATGGGATTCATGAAAATTATTGGGAAGATTTAGGAACAACGAATCCTACTACAGATAGTGGACATGACTGCTTAGAGTTAAGCACAAAAAATAGAATAAAAACGGTAATGAACAAATTAGATAGTTTGACTAAAGAACAAATTAACAAAATACCAGCATATTTAAATACAGTTGTGTATCCTGTAGGCAGTTGGGTATATGAGGATGTTGATGGAAGAAAACAATATTATTTAAAAGTATTTGATGGTGATGGCAGTGCTCCAGGCCTTTCAGCATCATCTGGCTGGCAAATAATTTCAAGAGATTGGTATTTGGAAAGTGCGTATATTAAAGATGATGTAGTTTATGTTACAAATGGTGGTAGATCAATATTTATTACATTTAATAAAACTATTGATCTGACAATAGACCTAGTCAATGGTACAAATATTAATGGAAATAGAATTGATATTGATAATCCATATAGTTATTTTAATAAAAAGAATTCTATGTATTGATAGGAAGGACGAAATATATGAGGAATATACCAATTGGTGAAGTATTAAAGGAATATGGATATATAAATGATGAGCAATTAAATGTGGCATTAGAAGCGCAAAAGTCTAATCGAAGTAAACGCTTAGGTCAACATTTAATTGATCTGGGATTTGTAAGTGAATATCAAATGTTAGAAGCTTTGTCCGATAAGTTGGCAGAACCGTTAATTGAATTAAGCGAAATAAAGGTTGATATAGATGCAGTACAAAAGATACCGCGTGCAATGGCTGATAAATATAATATTATTGCGATTGATTTAACTGATCAACAATTAACTATTGTAACAAGTGATCCATTGAACTTCTATGGAATTGAAGATGTACGTCTTGTTACTGGAATGCATTTAAATGTTTGTTTAGCAACTAAAGCAGAGGTATCTAAAGCGATAGATCGTTATTATAATGATGTTGCAGCATTAGATATTGCAGATGATATTAAGTTAAATACTATTGTTGTTGAAGATACACTTGATCTCTTCAATGAATCTGAAGATGATACACCTGTTGTAAAACTAGTTAATACGTTATTATCTCGAGGATATGTCAATAATGCTAGTGATATTCACATTGAACCGTTTGAAGATAAAGTAATTATAAGAATGCGGGTCGATGGGATGTTGGTGGATTATTTGACACTACAAAAAAATATTCAAAATTCACTTATTGTAAGAATCAAAATTCTATCTAATCTTGATATTGCTGAAAAAAGATTACCCCAAGATGGTCATTTTGTAGGAAGAGTAGAGGGATTGGAATTAAATATGCGTGTATCTGTAATTCCTACCGTATTTGGCGAAAAAATCGTTATGCGGTACTTAAATTCAAATACTCCAATTACACGAAGTGATACTTACGGAATGACGCTTGATAATTATAATAAGATTGAAAGTATGATCAATATGCCACATGGAATCATATATGTAACAGGACCAACTGGGAGTGGGAAAACAACTACTCTCTATATGTTGTTAGAATCAATTTCTAAAAGGCAAATCAATATTTCAACGATTGAAGATCCAGTTGAAAAAAACTTACCGCGAATTAATCAAACACAGGTTAATAATATGGCGGGATTAACTTTTGAAGTCGGGTTAAGATCATTAATGCGTCAAGATCCAGATATTATTATGGTTGGAGAAACCCGAGATGCAGAAACTGCTGAAATTTCAGTTAGAGCTGCTATCACAGGACATTTAGTATTGTCAACATTGCATACGAATGATGCAGTCAGTGCAATCGTTCGTTTGGAAGATATGGGAGTTGAGCCGTACTTAGTCGCTAATTCACTAGTAGGGGTTGTAGCACAACGATTAGTACGTACAATTTGTCCGAAATGCAAAGAAGAAGTACCAGCGAAGGCTAGTGATAAGATTGCTGTTGGTGAAGATATTAAAAAAGTTTCAATTGGTAAAGGTTGTCCATATTGCAATAATACGGGTTATAAGGGACGAATTGCTGTTCATGAGATTATTTTAATTGATGGGACAGTAAGAAGGATGATTTCTAGAAAGGCTGAAATCGACGAGATCAAAGAGTATTTAAATTTAGAACAAGGATTAGAAACATTGCAAGATCAAGCGGTACAATTAGTTAAAGATGGAATTACGACAGTCGCAGAATTAAATAAAATTAAGGTATATAGTGATTAGGTGAAAATAATGATAAATGAAATTTTAAAAGCTTCTCGAAATAATAAATGTTCAGATATTCATATTAGTGCTAATACAGGAATAAAGGTTCGTCAGGATGGTTTATTGGCAGATTATCCAATTGAGTTTCCTCAAAATGAATTAATCAAAATGATTATGGAGTTAATTCCAAAACGATTGATTGATAATGTTGATCGTCATGAAGATGCAGATTTTGTCTATCATGTTGGGGAGGAACGTTATCGGGTCAATATTTATTATGAACAAACTAATATTTGTGCTGCAATTAGGGTTATTAATGATGAAATTTTAACATTAGAGCAATTAGAAATGCCCACCGTGTTAAATCAGATTGCAATGGAACCAAGAGGCTTAGTTTTAGTAACAGGACCGACAGGAAGTGGTAAATCAACTACTCTAGCAGCAATGATTGATTTAGTGAATAAACAGAGAAATTGTCATATTTTAACAATTGAAGATCCAATTGAATATGTTTATAAACAGAAACAAGCATTAATTCATCAACGTGAAATTGGTGAAGATGTAAAAGATTTTGATATGGCATTACGCTCTGCTATGCGTGAAGACCCGGATGTTATTTTAGTTGGTGAAATGCGTGATTACGAAACAATCAGTGCCGTTATTACATTAGCCGAAACTGGTCATTTAGTTTTCTCAACGTTGCACACGATTGGGGCAGCTAAGACAATTGATCGAATAATTGATATTTTTCCTCAGCATAAACAGGCTCAAGTTAGAACTCAATTATCAGGTGTTTTAAATGCGGTAATTACACAAACTTTATTACCTCATGCAAGCGGAATAGGACGAGTTGCTGCGGTAGAAATAATGCGTGCTAATGATGCAGTTAGAAATTTAATTCGTGATAATAAAGGCCACCAGATCAATTCTGTTATTCAAACGGGTAAAAAAGAAGGGATGATATCTTTAAATCATGCTCTTGCAAATCTAGTGCGTGAAGGAAAAATAACTTTAGATACAGCTAAAAAGTGTGCTAGTGATATTTCAGAGTTTAAACAGTATTTACAATAAATTATAAAGGGGGCTAGAGAATGAAAGGCAAGAGAGGTTTTTCATTAATTGAAATAGTTGTTGTTTTGATGATTTTTGCGATATTAGCGGCTCTAGCCTGGCCTGCTTTAACAAATTATTATCGTGATAGTAACGAGGAAATATATTTAGCTGAGGGTGATAAAGTATTGACTGCAGCACAAGTTGAAGCCAAAAAATTATGTAGTGAAGTCAATGGAGCGACAAAATTAGATGATATTGCCTTAAAAGATAGCGATGGTAAAATTTTAAAAAGAACGGCCTTGAAAGGGGAGCTGGTCAGTATCTATCCTAATGATACACGTGATGATGTCGGTTTCTTTTGTTATAAGGTAGAGGATGGTTCATGTTATGTTATATATGAAAATGGTAAATTGTATATATCTAAAGACGAAGTCTATTATATGGATAATATCGCTGATCGTGTCCGACGGGGTTTTTTAATATTGTTTGGTGATATGTGGGAAGAATATTTCAGCAAGAGTGGAAAAGTTGTAATGGATTCTAATGGACCGAATTTTGGTATTAAATATGAAGCCAAACTAAAAGAAATGGGAATTGATATTAGTTTATGTTCATTTAGAATTTATGTGAATGATCATGGTAAAAATGGTGATGGATCTGACGCAACATTTACTTTAACGGTTTCAAGCAAACGGATTACAAATGAAATGGCTGAAACTAAAGAAGAATTTCAAATAACTCGTTATATTTTTACTGGAGGTATTAAAGAGGGAAATTATTCAAAATATACCGGAACAGCCAAAGCTGTTTTAAAAAGTGAGAACGACACGAGTGGTATAAGACATACTTATGCAGTTATTGAAGCTAATGCGAATTCTTTAAAACCAGTTAAATAAATTAATCATCGATTATAATAATTGATGATTTTTTTGTTTATAAAGATTGATTTAATATATTTTAAACATGTTTTTAACTTGTATGTTATAATTATGTTAAGCAATGAAAAGTCATTGTATACAATAAAGGAGGGGTTTGATGAATTTTTTATTTATATCACCAATGTTTCCCAAGAATTATTGGAACTTTTGTGATCGAATGAAAAACCATGGTGTTAATGTTTTGGCAATTGGGGACATGCCAAACGAAAGTATTAGTGAAGAACTTAAAAATTCAGTTACTGAATACTGTTATGTTAATAACATGGAAAATTACGATAATGTATATCGTTGTGTAGCATATTTAGCAAGTAAATATGGAAAAATTGACTGGCTTGAGTCAAATAATGAATATTGGTTAGAACTCGACGCCAAATTAAGAACAGATTTTAATGTCAATACGGGGATGAAAGAAGATATTACCAAGATTTTTAAAACTAAGTCAGGAATGAAAGCTTATTATCAAAAAGCTGGGGTAAAAACAGCTCGCTATCATCTTGTCAATACTTTAGAAAATGGTAGGAAGTTTATAAGTGAAGTGGGTTATCCCGTTGTTGTTAAACCTGACAATGGTGTTGGAGCAGCTGCGACATATAAAATTAATAATGATCAAGAGTTAGAGGAGTTCTATAATATTGATCATATTACCCAATATATTATGGAAGAATTTGTTAATGGTTTGATTCTTTCATATGATGGAATTGCTAATAATGAGCATCAGGTATTATTTGAAACATCACATGTTTTTCCTAATTCAATTATGGATGTAGTTAATAATCATAGTAATATTCACTATTATTCTTTGCGAAAAATTCCTGAGGAATTACAAAAATTAGGGCGTAGTGTAGTAAAGGAGTTTCCAGTGAACGCTAGATTCTTTCACTGTGAGTTCTTTCAATTATTAGAAGATCGACCTGGCTTAGGAAATAAAGGTGATTTTATTGGTTTAGAAGTTAATATGCGACCACCTGGTGGTTATACGCCAGATATGATGAACTGGGCTAATGATATTGATGTTTATAATATCTATGCAGATATGGTCACATACAATCATAGTGAATATTATACTAATCGTTCCTATCATTGTATCTATTGTGGACGCCGTGATGGCAAGAAATATTATTATAACGATGATGCTTTGATGGCAATGTATGGTAATCATATTGTAATGAACGAAAGAATGCCGGATATTTTATCAGGAGCGATGGGAAATTATACATATACTGCTCGCTTTGAAACAATGGATGAAGTAAATGATTTTATTGATAAGGTATTAAAGGAGGTCTGTTAATGAAAGTTGAATATTTTAAAGAATATAGTAATTGTTTAAATAGAGAAATGGAATTTAAAATCTATGGGCATACCGGCATTCCGCTATTAGTTTTTCCTGCTCAAGATGGTCGGTTTTATGATTTTGAGAATTTTGGTATGGTAAGTGTGATTGCAGACAAGATCGAAGCGGGATCAATACAAGTATTTTGTTTAGATAGTATTGATGGGGAATGTTGGTCTGATGAAGGCGGAAATGGACCGCATCGTACTTATATGATGGAGCAGTGGTACTATTATGTTATGAATGAACTAATTCCAAGAATTTTTGATATTAATGGTACTGGTCAAAAAATATATACTACAGGATGTTCAATGGGAGCGACTCATGCAGCTAATTTTATGTTTAGGCGACCTGATATATTTCAAGGATGCATTTGTTTGAGTGGATATTATGATAGTGATTTATTTTTTGGTAATTATCATGATGAGAGACTTTATAATAATAGTCCTATTCAATATTTAGAAGGAATGTCATATGATCATCCATATGTAGAAATGTACCGCCATTGTGATATTATTCTATGCTGTGGTCAAGGTGCCTGGGAAGATGAAATGATCTATTCAACTCATCGTATGCAAGAATTATTGGAGAATAAGGATATTCCAGCTTGGATTGATTATTGGGGATATGATGTTAATCATGATTGGGACTGGTGGCAAATTCAATTGCCGTATTTTATAAATCATATTTTATAGGGGGAATTACATATGAATGTAGTATTTATTTCACCGCATTTTCCTTTATATTTTCATAACTTTTGTTCTCGATTAAAAAACCGTGGAGTAAATGTTTTAGGAATTGGAGATGCTCAATATAGTGAGATTAGCAATGAAACAAAAGAAAGTTTAAGTGAGTATTATCGTGTTAATAGTTTGGAAAATTATGATGAAGTATATAAAGCGGTAGCTTATTATATTAGTAAGTATGGTCGAATTGATTTTGTTGAAAGTCAAAATGAATATTGGTTGGAGACTGATGCACGAATTCGCAGTGATTTTAATATATGCAGTGGTACTAAATTTGAAGATTTGGCAGTGATGAAATACAAATCAAAGATGAAAGCCGTTTATGAAAGTGTTGGTTTGAATGTGGCACGATATTGTCTAATTGATACTTTTGAAAATGCTTTGAATTTTATTGATGCGGTCGGGTATCCAGTTGTGGTAAAGCCGGATAATGGGGTTGGAGCTACATCTACTTATAAACTGAATAATCAAGCAGAATTAGAATATTTTTTTGCTACTAAAGATGAGCGTGTTTATATTATGGAAGAATATGTCAACGGACATGTTGAAACTTTTGACGGAATTACCGACAGTAATAAAAATGTTTTAATCGCCAATAGCACGATTATGTTAAATTCAATTATGGATAATGTAAATGAGCATTGTGACACTGCTTTTTGTAATCGTTTTGTTGCTGGTAGTGATATAGAAGAAATTGGAACGAAAGTAGTTAAAGCTTTTGATACAAGAAGTCGTTTTTTCCATTTCGAATTTTTCAGACTTGATTCAGATAAAGAAGGTTTAGGGAAAAAAGGTGATTTAGTTGGTTTAGAAGTCAATATGCGAGCTCCGGGGGCTTATATGCCAGATATGATAAATTTCAGTTATGAAAGTGACGTTTATACAATTTGGGCTGATATGGTAATTTATGATAAATGTTTTATAGAACTAAAGCAGAAATATTTAGTTGCATATATTGGTCGTCGTAATGATATTGGTTATATGTTTGATCATGACCAGTTAATTAGTCAGTTCGGTGGAAATATTATGCTTGATGTTGATGTCCCTGAAGTTTTAAGTGCAGCGATGGGTAATCATGTTTACATGGTTAGAACAGAAAATCAAGAGCATTTAGACTATTTAATTAATGAATTTTTGAAGCGATGTGATGGTAGTAATTGGCGATAATTTAAATACATTTTTAAGGTGTTCAAGTTAAAAATATTACCATATTATCAATATTTGTTAAATTTGTGTTAAAATAAATTTCCTTTTTGAAATTTATATGCTATTATAAGGGCGGTTCAGTAATGAACCACTTTATCCCAAATGTGCATAAGCACAAAATGAAGGAAGAATTTATTCTTCCCTCCCCACAAAGTTAGGACATCCCAGTCCTAACTCCTTTTTATTGAAATAGTCTAGACAACTTTTTTTAAGACTGATATAATATCATGTATAGTGTCACGGCCCCTCTCCCATATAAACCGTGACACTTTTTTCATATTTTGAAAAGCCTTTTATAAATATGAAAAAGAATAATTTTTAAAATTGATAATGCTAAGATAGTAATATCAAGGAGGAATTTATACAATGAACTTTCCAAAGAATTTTTTATGGGGTGGTGCAATTGCTGCCAATCAAGCTGAAGGGGCTTATGATGAAGATGGGAAAGGGCTTAATGTTACTGACGTTAGTACAGGATTAATCAATGTACCTGACTATCGTGTTATTCCTGGTAAATATTATCCTAGTCATGAGGCCATTGATTTTTATCATCGGTATAAAGAAGATTTGCAATTGATGAGTGAGATGGGATTTAATTGTTTTAGAACAAGTATTTCATGGGGGCGTATTTTTCCTAATGGTGATGATGAAGAGCCAAATGAAGCAGGGTTAAATTACTATGAGGAAATGTTTAATTATATGCTGGAGCTGGGAATGGAACCAGTTATAACGATTTCACATTATGAAACACCAATACATTTAGTAGAACAATATGGTGGCTGGAAATCTAGAGAACTGATTTGTTTTTTTGAAAAATATTGTCGAACACTTTTTAATCGTTATAAAGATTTAGTAAAATATTGGATGACTTTTAATGAAATAAATAATGTTCATACGATTCCTTTTGCTGCTGGAGCAATCCGTCATGATAGTAATCTACAAGATAAATTTCAAGCGGCTCATAATATGTTTGTTGCAAGTAGTCGAGCAAATAAGCTGTGTCATGAAATTATTCCAGATGCAAAGATTGGTTGTATGCTGTCATTAAGTGGTGTTTATCCAGCTACTTGTAAACCTGAAGATGTAATGGGTGCTTATAATTTACGTCGTCGTTCATTATTTTTCAGTGATGTGATGATTAGAGGTAAATATCCAAGTTATATTAAACGAATTTTTGAGGAAAATAATATTCAGTTGGACACACGTCCTGAAGATTTTGAATTAATTAAAGATTACCCTTCACAATATTTAGGATTTAGTTATTATCGAACAACAACATATGAAGATGGAATGCCAATTTTAGGTAATACTGGCGGTGTCATTGGAAAAGCTAATCCATATTTAAAAGAAACACCATGGGGCTGGCAAATTGATCCTTTAGGATTACGTTATGTATGCAATGAGCTTTATGATCGCTATCAAGTACCTTTGTTTATTGTAGAAAATGGAATGGGAAATATTGATCAGATTGAAGTGGATGGCTCAATCAATGATGATTATCGAATTGCCTATATTCGAGATCATCTCGAAGCTTTAAAGGAAGCAATTAAAGATGGTGTTGATTTGATTGGATATACTTACTGGGGTCCTATTGATATTGTTTCAGCAGGTACTGGCGAAATGAAGAAACGTTATGGTTTTATCTATGTTGATAAAGATAATCAAGGTCATGGAACTTTAAAACGTTCTAAAAAGAAATCATTTGAATGGTTCAAAAAAGTTATTGCCTCTAATGGTGATGATTTAAGTTAATTGTATTATTAAAGAAAATATAGTAAGATAAGGGAGCGAAAAAACGCTCTTTTATTATATTGGGGGAAGAATGATGAATTTAAAATTAGTGATTTTTGATATGGATGGTTTAATGTATGATACTGAACAAATTGGAATGGATTGTTTAATCAATGCAGCTCAAAAATTTGGTTATGTTATTGATCAAGAATTTGGATTAAGTTCAATTGGCATGAATGCTAATGATTACCAAAAATTAGTTAAAGAAAAATTTGGTGCTGATTATCCTTATGATCTAATTAGTAAAGAATCACGTAAAACACGAATGGCTTATTTAAGAAAAAATGGAATGATAATCAAACCTGGTTTATGTGAATTAATAAATTATTTACAAAAAAAAGAAATTAAGCTTGCTTTAGCATCATCGTCAAGTAAAGAGACAATCGATGAGTATAATCATCTTGCTGGATTTGATAATGTCTTTGATTACATTATTGCTGGAAATATGGTTGAACATAGTAAGCCGGATCCGGAGATCTTTTTAAAAGTGCTTGAACACTTTGAGTTGAAAAAAAATGAAGCTTTGATTTTAGAAGATTCTCGTAATGGAATCATGGCCGCTCATAATGCAAATATTCCCGTGATCTGTGTACCTGACTTAGTTAAACATGGTCAAGATATTACTAAATTAACATATGCCACATTACCTTCATTGAATGAAGTTAAATTAGAAATTGAAAAGATAATCACTAAATAAAACAATGATATTGGAATTGGTGATTTTTGATATGGATGGTTTAATGTTTGATACAGAACCATTGGGAGCAGTCTGTTTTGCAAGTGCGGCTAAACAATTTGGATACATAATTGAAGAAGAATTTCGCTATAAGCTGATTGGAATCAATGCCAATGATCATTATGCTTTGATGAAATCAAAATTTGGTCAAGATTGTCCAGCAAAAGAGATTCATGAATTATCAAAAAAACTTAGAAGCGATTATTTATATAAGCATGGGATCGTAATTAAACCTGGCTTATTTGAATTAATCACATATTTAAAGAATAAAGGAATAAAAATAGCAGTTGCATCTTCTTCTGCCTATAGTAAGATTAATGAATATTTAGCTTTAGCTGGTTTAAAGAATATTTTTGATTTGATTGTTGGCGGTGATGATCTTGAACATGGTAAACCAGATCCGGAAATTTTTTTAAAAGTTTTAAAATATTTTAAAATAGCGGCTGATCATGCTCTTGTTTTAGAAGATTCAACAAATGGAATATTGGCAGCAAATGCCGCTAATATTCCAGTGGTTTGTATTCCAGATTATCTTCCTGATTGTAAAGAAGTATTAGCTCGTACATCTGCTGTATTACCATCATTAGTCGAGGTGAAAAATGAGATTATGAAAATTTTTGAGGAAAATCGGGTATGCAGTTTTTTGTAAATGAAATGAATTTGTGCGGTATTAAAAAATAAGGATAATAATTATATATTATAATGATATATCACTAATTATATTATGTTCATTTAGGTAAAGCAGATGTAAAAAAATAGAGGATATTTTAAGGAAATGTTACTTTTTGGGTAACGTTTTTTTAGTTTTTGTATCTAAAATAGATATTGTGTTAATTTAATTAAGTCTTTGTAAACCGTATTGTTGTTATATTTTATGAATGATAAGATGTTGGTGTTAAAAATAAAGGGGAATAGACAATGAAAAAAAACAAAGTTTTAAAAGTTTCAATGGCGACATTAGCATTGTTGATGTCGGCTGGATATGTAGCGCAAGATTATCAAGTTACACCAACTTATGCTGAAACAACAAAAATTGGAGATTCAGCGCAATTGATTAGTACGGCAACAACATGGAAATATTTAGACAATAATGTTGATCCGGGAACTGAAACTGACCGTTATGCCTGGACAAAAGCAGATTATAACGATTCAGAGTGGAAAAGTGAAGCTGGAAAATTTGGTGCAAAAAAAGGAAAATTAGAAGATTTAGGCGATGGTTTTGTACCAACAGTTTTATTAAATCAATATATTAATGGAGTTAATGGAGATGATATTCCAGCATTCTTCTTTAGAACTACAGTTAATATTAGTAATTTAGATGATTTCAGTAGTCTAAGTGGGAAACTCTATTATGATGATGCAGCAATTGTTTATATCAACGGTGTTAAGGTAGCATCGTTTGATGAACCAGAGGGTGGCTTTGAATCAAACATGTCTTATGGCGGTTCAAATGCTAGTAATCCTAAAGAAGGAGTTATTTCACTAACAAAAGAACAGTTAAAAGATGTTATTAAGACTGGTCAAAATACGATTGCTGTAGAATTACATCAGGGTCGTGCGAGCAGTTCAGATATCTATTTTGAGTTTAATAATCTTCAAGTTGATTACGGCCAAGAAGAAACAACAGTTGAACAAAAGGCGCTTAATTTAACTATCGGTGAAGATGAAACAAGAATGAATCTTACCTGGTACGCTAATACTAATACTTCGGGAACTGTTCAGCTGGCTAAAGCAGGAGCTATGATCAATGGTGAATTCCCAAGTCAATTTACAACGGTTGAAGCTACGAATAATCAGGCAAACGATAAGGGATTTTACTATAACCAAGCAACATTGGCTAACTTAGAAGAAAATACTAAATATGTATATCGCGTTGTTAATGGTGATCAAGTGAGCAAAATTTATGATTTCACAACTAAAGATTTTGATGGAAGTTATAACTTCATCTTTGCAGGTGATCCACAAATTGGAGCAAGTGGTAGTGCTTCAAAAGATACAGAAGGATGGGATAAAACATTAAGTGATTCAATTAATAAGTTTAATCCAAACTTCATTCTTTCAGCTGGTGACCAAGTTAATACTGCAAGTGACGAGAATCAATACAGTGGCTACTTAGATCATGAAGAATTAACAAGTGTACCTCAGGCAACAACAATCGGAAATCATGATAGTAGTTCAAATGCTTATACACAACATTTCAATTTGCCAAATGAAACTGCTAAAGGGGAAACTGCAGCAGGAACTGATTATTGGTATGTTTATAATAATACTTTATTTATGAATATCAATACAAATAATACAAGTACCGCAGAACACAAAGCATTTATGAAAGAAGCAATTAAGGAAAATCAAGATGTTCGTTGGAAAGTAGTTGTTTTCCATCACTCAGTTTATTCAGTTGCTTCTCATTCAGTAGAGAGTTCTATTTTAAAACGTCGTGAAGAATTAACACCTGTATTTGATGATTTAGGTATTGATGTTGTTTTAATGGGACATGACCATGTTTATGTACGTAGTAATATGATGAAAGGAATGAAAGTTAGTCAAGAAACAGAGGATTTAACTAGTGTAACAGATCCTGAAGGAATCTTATATTTAACTGCCAATTCAGCAAGTGGCAGCAAGTATTATGATATCAAGACTAATATTAGTACTGACTTTGTTGCTAAAATGGATCAATCAAAACAACGTTCAATTTCAAATATTGAAGTTAGTGAAAATAGTTTTAAAGTAACAACTTATTTATACAACAGTAATGATAATCAATGGTCAACTTTAGATGAATTCACTATTAATAAATCAGTTGAAACAAACAATCAAGAAATTACATTAGTACCAGAAGAAACAGCAAATGATATTAGAGTAGTTGCTCCAGTAGGAACAGTTGAAAAAAACAGTACTTTATCAGCAGTTGAAGTGAATGAGGGTGACTTATATCAAGGAATTAAAAATACCTTAAATACTATTTTAGGTAGTGATAAGGATTTTAAAGTATTTGATCTATCACTAATCAAAAATGGAAATATTATAAATCCATTAGGAAAGGTTCAATTATCATTAGCACTACCAGAGGGATATGATGCTAGTAAGTTATTGATCTATCAAGTACAAGATAGTCAAAACAATGATATAACACTAAATTCGATTACATATACAATTAAAGATGGACGGATTATTATTGAAACAGCTTCATTAGGACAATTTGTTTTAGTTAACAATGTAGAAAATAAAAAGCCAGATACAGGTAATGGTTCAAATACTAATCTTCCAACAGTTAAGCCATCAAATACAAATAATTCTACTACAACGACAAATAATAAGGTTGTAACCGGTGATAATAGTAATCTTATTGCTTGGGGAACATTATTGTTTACAGCTTTGGGATGTTCATTAGTTGCTTATAAATCAAAAAAAGAAGAAAAGTTAAAATAACTAGTGGTAATCATTGATTACCACTAACTTTTATTAGAGGTCATTTATGAAGATATTTAATGAATTAAAAGAGAATCGTGTTGTTATTATCATTATGCTCATTACGATAATTGCAGCTGGTTTTTTTAATCAATATTTAGCTAAGGATTATTCTCGGGTTAATAACGATTCAACTGATTTTGTTAGCGGGAAGATAGTAGAAATAACGAGCAGTAATCTTGAATATGATCAAGATTTAAAAATAAATCTTGGAAAACAAGTAGTTGTGGTTGAGATTCTTGAAGGAAAAAGTGCAGGAAAAAGAGTAGAGATCGATAATTATCTAACAGCTGCTCATAATGTTGAAGTTGCGATTGGCTCGAAAGTGATTATCTCAGCTGATGAACCAGATGGAATAGACTCGTATTATACGGTTTATAATTTTGATCGTGGCTTAGGAATGATTATTTTTACTTGTGTATTATTGCTTGTTATCATTGCAATTGGGCGCGGAAAAGGGGTTAAAGCAATCTTAGGATTAGCTTATACATTATATTTAGTAATTTTTCTATTACTGCCAACTGTATTTTCAGGTTACTCACCAGTATTAATGAGTATTATCTGTGTTGCTTTATCAACGATTGTTACATTAATGTTGTTAAATGGTGCTTCTAAAAAGACTTACAGTGCAATTGTGGCAACAGTTTTAGGGGTAGTTTTATCGGCAGGGGGATTTTATTTAATGTCATTAGTACTAAAAGTTAATGGTTTTAGTGTTGATGAGGCAGAAAGTCTTGTGTTAATTAATCAAGCTACGGGATTATCGATTAAAGATATTTTATTTGCAGGGATTTTAATTTCATCATTAGGGGCAATTATGGATGTTGGAATGTCAATTGTTTCTGCCTTATCAGAATTATTTCATCATCAGCCAAACTTGACTCAAAAACAAATTTTTGATTCAGGAATAGAAATTGGTAAAGATATGATTGGTACGATGACAAATACCTTGATTTTAGCATTTACTGGTAGTGCATTTGTTTCATTATTAGTCTTATTTTCATACAATGTCGACATTAAACAACTATTAAGTTCTAATTATATTGCAATAGAATTTGCTCAAGGAATTGCTGGTACTTTAGGAATCGTATTAACTGTTCCAATTGCTTCGTTTATTAGTGCCTGGGCATTAACTAATAAAAAGAGTAATAACAATTTTTTCAAGAGTTGAAAAAAATTTTGTAATATCTGAATAATCAGTTAAAATGTACATGACATAAACAAGGAGGTATTATATGAGTTTTCCAAAAGGATTTTTATGGGGTGGTGCAACTGCTGCTAACCAATTAGAAGGTGGTTGGAACGAAGGTGGAAAAGGAATTTCATGCCCTGACATTTGTACTGGTGGAAGCCATACTCAAAGTAAAAGAATTACACCAACATTAGAAGAAGGGACTTTCTATCCATCACATATGGCAATTGATCATTATCATCGTTTCAAAGAAGATATTGCTTTATTTGCTAAAATGGGATTTAAAGTATATCGTTTTTCAATTGCTTGGACAAGAATTTTTCCTAATGGTGACGAAACAACACCAAATGAAGAAGGATTAAAATTTTATGAAGATTTAATTGATGAATGCTTAAAATATAATATTGAACCATTGATCACAATCTCACATTATGAAGTACCGTTTGGTTTAACAAAGAAATGCAATGCTTGGGCATCACGAGAAATGATTGACTATTACATGAATTATTGTAAAACTATTTTTGAACGCTATAAAGGTAAAGTAAAATATTGGTTAACTTTTAATGAAATTAATAGCGCAACGATGCCAATGGGAGCTTTTTTATCACAAGGAATTTTAAATGAACAAGAAAAAAGCACTGATTTTACAAATCAGGTTGATGATCCCCAATTACGTTTTCAAGGATTGCATCATCAATTTATTGCTAGTGCTAAAGCAGTTCAATTAGCCCATGAAATTGATCCTGATTATAAAGTTGGTAATATGATGATTTATGCAACATCATATCCATTAACTTGTGATCCTGATGATATCATTAAAAATCAACAACAAAATCATATCATGAACTATTTCTGTAGTGATGTTCAATGCCGTGGATATTATCCAACATACATGAAGCGTTATTTTAAAGAAAATAATATTGAAGTAACGATGGAGCCTGGGGATGAAGAAATATTAAAAGCTGGACCAGTTGATTTCTATACATTCTCATACTATATGTCAGTATGTCAAACAGCCGATCCAACTAAAGGGGCTGGTGAAGGTAATATTTTAGGCGGTGTAGCAAATCCATATTTAAAAGCATCTGATTGGGGATGGCAAATTGATCCTAAAGGATTACGTTATTCACTAAATGAAATCTATGATCGTTATCAAATTCCAGTAATGGTAGTTGAAAATGGTCTAGGAGCATATGATGAAATCGAAGCAGATGGTTCAATTAATGATGATTACCGGATTGATTATTTGAGAAGTCACATTGAACAAATGCATGAAGCAATTCTAGATGGTGTGGATTTAATTGGTTATACACCATGGGGATGTATTGATTTGGTATCTGCATCAACAGGAGAATATGCTAAGCGTTATGGTTTCATTTATGTTGAAAGATATGATGATGGAACAGGTGATTTTTCAAGAAGAGAGAAAAAATCATTTAATTGGTATAAAAAAGTTATTGAAACTAATGGTGAAGATTTGGGATAATAGATGTGCATAGCACATCTATTATTTTTATGGAGGAAAAATGAAAACTAAAGGATATTTTTTAACAATTTTATCAGCAGTTATTTTTGGCTTTACCCCGATTCTTGCTAAAATAACTTATTCAATGGGGAGCAATGGAATTACAATGGCCTTTTTTCGACATTTATTTGTAATACCAATCTTATTTTTAATTATGAAATGCCAAAGATTGCCTTATAAAATAACTTTACATCAGTTAAAGAATATTTGTTTAGTAGGAATTATTGGTAATGCTTTGACTGTAGCGGCACTATATACTTCATACAGTTTTATTCAAGTTGGGAGTGCTACGGTACTTCATTTTCTTTACCCGATGTTTGTTTCATTAATATGTTTCTTTTATTATAAAGAGAGATTATCTAAAGCTGTTAAAATATGTTTAGGAACAGCTAGTTTTGGAATTTTATTTTTTATCGAATTGGGTGGTTCATCTTTTTTAGGACTATTTTTGGCTCTGTTTTCAGGTATAACATTTGCTTATTATATGGTAGGTATTGAAAAGTTAGGATTACAGTCTTTGAATCCTTATGTATTAAATTTCTATTTTGCAATCGTTATTTCAATCTCATTATTAATGATTGGACTGATCAGTGGTCAGCTTGAACTGATTTTACCAGTTGAAGCATATGGCTATTCTTTCTTGATTGCAGTTTTAACATCAATCGTTGGAATTATCTGTTTACAACAGGGGGTTAGATATTTAGGTGCAGCTACAGCGTCAATCTTAAGTATGTTTGAACCGGTAACAAGTGTTATTTTTGGGATTATTATTCTCCATGAACAGTTAACAATCGTTAAATTAATTGGATGTTTCATTATTTTAAGTGCAATTACTGGTCTGATTGTTTTTAACGGGAAGCAAACTGAATAATTTTTAAGTAGGAGGAAAACTTCTGCTTTTTTATTTATGTTTAAAAAAACAAGTAATAATAATTATATATGGTGTTTAAACGAGTTGTTTGTGATAAAATTATAAATAGGAAAAGTTACGCAGGGGGATTTTTTAATCGTCCCTATTTTTGTTTAGAAAGGAGCACTTTATGGAAGACATAATTATTATTGGAGCGGGAGTAACGGGCTGTGCGATTGCTCGTGAATTGTCTCGAGATCAACGCAAAATTCTTGTTCTTGAAAAAGGTAGTGATGTTTGTGTAGGTACATCTAAAGCCAATTCTGGAATTGTTCATGCTGGTCACGATGCTAAACCCGGAACCTTGAAAGCAAAATTAAATTTAGAAGGGAATTTAATGATGCCGCAGTTAGCTAAAGATTTAGATATTCCCTTTGTCCAAAATGGTTCATTAGTATTATGTTTTGATGAAAGTCAATTTGAAGCTTTGGAAGAATTATACCAGCAAGGCTTAATAAACAGGGTAAAAGGATTGAAAGTTTTAGATACTAAAGAATTACTTGAGATGGAACCAAATTTAAATCCTAATGTTTTAAAAGGTCTTTATGCTCCAACTGGTGGCATTATTTGCCCTTTTGATCTTGTTTTGGCATTAGCCGAAAATGCTTATGCTAATGGTGTGAAATTTAAATTTACTCAAGAAGTTGTGGGAATTGAAAAAAATATTGATCATTATATTGTTAAAACTATGGATAAGTGTTATCAAAGTAAGATCGTTATTAATGCTGCGGGAGTTAATTGTGATTTGATTCATAACCTAATTTGCAATGAGAAAATGAAAATAGTTCCGCGTAAAGGGCAATATGTTTTATTTGATAAAACCGTTGGCTCAATGGTAAGCAAAACGATTTTTCAATTACCGACTAAGTTAGGAAAAGGGGTATTGGTTACTCCAACTGTACATGGTAATTTAATGATTGGTCCTGATGCAATTGATTGTAATCGTGAAGAGATCAATACAACGATAGAAGGACAAAAGGATATTGTTGATCGCGCATCTTTAAGCATTAAGCAGGTTCCTTATGCAAATCAAATAACTTCTTTTGCTGGATTAAGGGCTCATAATACAACAGGAGATTTTATAATTAAAGAGGATCTAGATAATCCAGGATATTTTGATGTGGCGGGAATTGAATCACCGGGATTAACAAGTGCTCCAGCGATTGGCAAATATGTTTATGATTTAGTTGGCGAAAAGTATCCTGCAAAAGCTAAAGAAAATTTTATTAAATATCGCAAAGGAATTACTAAGGTGATGGAATTGCCACTTGAAAAACGTAACCAATTGATTGCAAAGAATCCATTGTATGGCCAAATAGTATGTTTTTGTGAAAATGTTAGTGCTGGAGAAATAATTGAAGCAATAAATCGTCCACTATCCCCAACTACGATCGATGGATTAAAAAGACGAATTCGTGTCGGGATGGGAAAATGTCAATCCGGTTTTTGTTTAAATAAATCAATGAAATTATTAAGTCAGGAATTAAATAAGGATATTTTTACTATTACTAAAAATGGTAAACATTCAACCTATTTGGTGGGATTAAATAAGGAGGTCAATCATGAATAAAGATTTAGTGATTATTGGTGGTGGACCGGCGGGAATGGCCGCTGCTTTAGGGGCATATGAAGCAGGTGTAAAAGATTTAATTATTATTGAGCGTGATGAGTGTTTAGGGGGAATCTTAAATCAATGTATTCATAATGGTTTTGGTTTACATACATTTAATGAGGAATTAACTGGTCCGGAATATGCTGAACGTTATCGACGTCAAATAGATGAATTAAAAATACCCTATCTATTAAATACAGTAGTAATTGACTTGAATGACAAGGTTATAACTGCGATGAATGGAACAAGTGGGACATTTATGATTCATGCTAAGGCAATAATTTTAGCTATGGGATGTCGTGAACGGAGTCGTGGGGCATTAAATATTCCTGGTTACCGTCCAAGTGGTATTTATAGTGCTGGGACAGCGCAATATTTTGTTAATATTGATGGCTATATGCCGGGGAAAGAAGTAGTAATTCTTGGTTCAGGAGATATTGGCTTAATAATGGCACGAAGAATGACACTTGAAGGTGCAAATGTAAAGATGGTTATCGAACTAATGCCGTATTCTAGTGGGTTGAAACGTAATATTGTTCAATGTTTAGATGATTATAATATTCCTTTAAAGTTGTCACATACAATTATTGATATTGAAGGAAAGGAACGACTTGAGGCTGTTATTGTTGCAAAGGTGGATGAAAATCTTAACGTAATAGAAGGCAGTCAGGAACGCGTTTGTTGTGATACATTATTACTCTCGGTAGGGTTGATTCCTGCTAATGAAATTAGTACTAAAGCTAATGTTATGCTTTCAAGTTTAACTAAGGGAGCGATTGTTGATGATTATTTGCAGACAAATCAACCGGGGATATTTGCCTGTGGTAATGTTCTGCATGTTCATGATTTAGTTGATTATGTATCTAATGAGGCAAAGCTGGCGGGAATAAATGCGGCTAAATATTTGCGAGACCATCTTGTTTTGTGTCAAACTATTACGATTTCATATGAATGTGGTATTCGCTATGTAGTTCCTTCAGTAATTCATCCTAATAATGACGATAATGTTATTGTTCGTTTTAGAGTTGATAAGGTTTATCAAAATAAATATCTATCATTGTATCTAGATGGTGATAGGAAGATTCATCAACGTAAATTAGTACTTGCACCTGGTGAAATGGAACAAATTGTAATAAAAAAAGACTGGTTAAACGAACATATTAAAAAAATCTTAATTACATTGGAGGATGAATGATATGGAAGTGATTAAACTGACTTGTATAAATTGTCCGTTAGGGTGTGCTTTAGAAGTTCGGTATATTGATGAGGAATATGTGGTTACAGGTAATCGTTGTATCCGTGGTAAAAAATATGCATTAGCAGAAATTTCTAATCCTACTAGAATTCTAACAACGACAATTAGAGTGAAAAATAGTCCTTATATGTTAAGTGTTAAGAGTAATGGGGGAATTGCCAAAGATAAAATTTTTGAATGTATACAGATACTAAAGGAAATCGAAGTACAAGCCCCAATTAGTATGAATGAAATAATTGTTGCTAATATTTTAGATAGTGGGATAGATATTGTTGCAACAAAATCGATTGGAGGAGATGAGCTTTATGGCTAAATATGTAATGGCTTTAGACCAAGGAACGACTAGTTCACGTTGTATTTTATTTGATCAAAAAGGAAATATAAGTGCGATGGCTCAACGTGAGTTTAAACAAATTTTTCCTCAACCAGGCTGGGTAGAACATAATCCTATGGAAATTTGGTCTTCACAATTAGCAGTAGCCAGTGAAGCAATGGCATTGAATAATACTAAAGCTGACGAAATTGCAGGAATAGGAATAACTAATCAGCGAGAAACTACAATTGTTTGGAATAAAGATACTGGGGAGCCTATTTATAATGCGATTGTTTGGCAATGTCGAAGAACTGCAGCAATGATTGAGCAGTTAAAAAAAGATGGTTTAGAAGAAATGGTTATTGCTAAGACTGGTTTAATTCCTGACGCATATTTTTCGGCTTCGAAAATTGCTTGGATCCTAGAAAATGTCGATGGCGCTCGAGAATTAGCCAATCAAAATAAATTACTATTTGGTACTGTTGATACTTGGCTGATTTATAATTTAACAGGTGGTAAAATTCATGTCACTGATTATACAAATGCTTCAAGAACTATGTTGTTTGATATCCACCAGCTGTGCTGGGATGATGAATTATTAGCATATTTCAAAATACCTAAGAGTATGTTGCCTGAAGTTAAACCATCAAGTTGCGTTTATGGATATACAAAAGAAGGAATTTTGGGTGGACATATTCCTGTTTCGGGTGCTGCTGGAGATCAGCAGGCAGCTTTATTTGGACAATGTTGTTATGAACCGGGCGAAGCTAAAAATACTTATGGAACAGGGTGTTTTTTGCTAATGAACACTGGTAATGAAATATATCATTCTAAAAACGGATTGATTACAACGATTGCAGCAAGTGATAACAATGAAGTTAGTTATGCTTTAGAGGGCAGTGTTTTTGTTGGCGGAGCAGTAATGCAATGGTTGCGTGATGGCCTTAGAATGTTAAAAAGTACACCTCAGTCAAGCGATTATGCTAATCGAGTTGAAGATACTAATGGTGTCTATTTAGTGCCGGCCTTTACAGGAATGGGTGCTCCATATTGGGATCCTTATGCTCAAGGAACTATTGTTGGACTGACAAGAGGTTGCAGTAAAGAACATTTTATTAGAGCAGCTTTAGAATCTATTGCATATCAAACTAATGATGTTTTAAAAGCAATGCAAGAAGATACTGGGATTGAGTTGAGATGTTTAAAAGTAGATGGTGGGGCAAGTCAAAATGATTTTCTAATGCAATTTCAAAGTGATATATCAAATTGTAAAGTTCATCGTCCACAGGTTGTAGAAACGACAGCATTAGGAGCAGCATATTTGGCAGGTTTAGCAACAGGTTTTTGGGCTAGTAAAGAGGAGATAAAGAATAATTGGAAATTAAATTATGAATTTGTTCCAAGGATCAACAAATCTAGACGTGAAAAAAGTCTGGAAGGATGGGCTAAGGCTGTACGTTTTGCGTTAATGTGGAAAGATGCTTAGGAGAGCAAGGCTCTCTTTTTTATTTTAGTAGTTATAGTTTCCTAATTTTTTGGTGCATATCAGTTGTAAATAAATACAAATGATGGGTATGATAATAATATAAAAAATAAGGAGACTGAAAAAATGAGTAAAATTATTGTTATTGGGGCAAATCATGCAGGAACAGCTGCGATTAATACGATTCTAGATAACTATGAAGATGACGTAGTTGTTTTTGATGGAAACAGCAATATTAGTTTTTTAGGGTGTGGAATGGCATTATGGATCGGAAAACAAATTGATGGACCAGAAGGACTATTTTATTCAAGTAAAGAATTATTGGAAGAAAAAGGTGCAATTATATACATGGAAACGATAGTGGAACATGTTGACTATGAAAAAAAGATTGTCTATGCAAAAGGTAAGGACGGTAAAGAGTATCAAGAAAGTTATGATAAATTAATTTTAGCATGTGGATCTTTACCAATGCGTCCAACGATTCCTGGTAGTGATTTAGAAAATGTTCAAATGGTAAAATTATATCAAAATGCTCAAGATGTAATTGAAAAATTAAATAATCCTGAGTTAAAAAACATTGTAGTAGTTGGTGGTGGCTATATTGGTGTAGAACTGGCTGAGGCATTTAGACGTTGTGATAAAGAGGTTACTTTAATTGATTGTGCTGATACTTGCCTTGGAGCGTATTATGACCATTCATTTACTGATTTAATGAATCAAAATTTAACAGAACATGGAATTAAATTGGCATTCAATCAATCTGTTTTAGAAATTAAGGGTAATCAAAAAGTTGAATCAGTTGTAACAGATAAAGGTGAATATGCTGCAGATATGGTTATTTTAGCGGTTGGCTTTAAACCTAATAATGAGTTAGGAAAAGATGTACTTAAACTATATTCTAACGGGGCATATTTAGTAAACAAAAAACAAGAAACATCATTAAAAGATGTGTATGCAATTGGCGATTGTGCGACTGTTTATGATAATACGATTGATGATGTTAACTATATCGCATTGGCAACAAATGCAGTTCGTTCGGGAATTGTTGCTGCTCATAATGTTTGTGGTCAACCACTAGAAAGTATTGGAGTTCAAGGCTCAAATGGAATTTGTATCTATGATTTAAAGATGGTATCAACGGGGTTAACTTTATCAAAAGCAAAAAAATTAGGTTTTAAGGCTACTTCAGTATCATATCGTGATCTTCAAAAACCGGCATTTATAAAAGAAAATCAAGAAGTAATGATAGAAATTGTTTATGATGAAGAAACAAGGCGGATTTTAGGGTGTCAAATGGCATCAAAATATGATATTTCGATGGGAATTCATATGTTCTCATTAGCGATTCAAGAGCATTTGACAATTGATAAATTGGCATTGCTTGATATCTTCTTCTTGCCACATTTTAATCAACCTTATAATTATATAACAATGGCTGGATTAACTGCTAAATAGAAATAACAAAAATACATTTCAATGATTTGCATCAAAAGCAATTTTTGGATGTATTTTTATTGTGCTGAAGTATCTATGTTAATCAATATTATGAGGTATAGAAAATGAATAATATTGTTGATAAATAGAGAATACTTGTTTGTAATTATAAAATTTCATTTATATTTGATTAAATGTATATTTCTAAATAGATATATACATTTTTTTATTCTCTAAGTATTATTTTCTTATAAGGAGGAATGTGAATGAATAAATACGCTTATATCCGTGTATCAACCAAAGATCAAAATATTGATAGACAAAAATTTGCGATGAAAGAAATTGGATTAGGTACTAGACAAATGTTCATCGATAAACAATCTGGCAAGGATTTTAATCGAAAAGGTTATAAGAAATTGGTGAAAAAACTAAAAAAAGGTGATGAACTTTATATTAAATCTATTGATCGATTAGGACGTGATTATGATGAAATTATTGAACAATGGCGATATTTGGTAAAGAAGAAAGAAGTGGAGATAATTGTGTTAGATTTTCCACTTTTAGATACTAGAAATCAAGTTAATGGTATTACAGGAAAATTCATTGCTGATTTAGTATTGCAGGTATTGTCGTATGTCGCACAAATAGAAAGAGAAAATACAAAACAAAGACAAGCAGAAGGGATTAAGGCTGCAAAAGAAAAAGGGGTCAGATTTGGACGCCCTCAATTACCTTATCCAGAAAATTTTGAAGAGATTTATTTGTGTTATAAGGAAAAACAGATAAGCAAAAGAGAGTGTGCAAGACGGTTAAGTACCAATCATACGACATTTTCTAATTGGGTAAATCGGTATGAATTAAAAAAAGAATAGAAAAATAGAAGTATTTGTAAAATAAGGTAGATTTTTTTATCCACGATTGACAAACATGGTAGACTTTTATTTCCGTGTATTATTTCCAATAATTATGCTAGAAACACATAAAAATATAACTGTATTTTTCTATTAATTATTATATATAAAGTGGAAAATAATGTCTACTTTATTTTCCATCGGAAAGATAGCTGTACTTTTCTGGATTTTGAAACTAACCTAACATCGGTTAAGTTAGAAAGGAAGGAGGAAAACGAGGTGCAGTTGAAGGTTTCTACTGATTATGCAATACGAATAGTTCTATATATCGCTATAAAAAAGGATATTGTCCAGTCGAAAGAATTATCAGAAACACTTGGGATTCCCCAAAGTACAGTATTTAAAATCGGGAAGAAACTAAGTGATAATGAAATAATTAGCATTGCTACAGGGATACAGGGAGGATTTAAATTAAAAAAACACCCAAAGGATATAAGTATTTTTAGCATTATAGATATATTTGAGCCAACGATAAGAATTAACAGTTGTCTTGAGGAAGATAAATATTGTAGCAGATTTGCTACAGAAACTTGCCCTGTTCGAAAAGTTTATTGTACAATGCAAAAACATTTTGAAGAATATTTAAAGAAAATAAAAATTTTAGATTTGATTTAAAATAAGGAGAAACTGAATGTTGTATTTAAAAAGAATATTAATAGTTGGATTATCTTTTGTAGTAGGACTTATAAATATTATTGGAAATAATTATACAGTATTTGCTTTAGAAAAGAATACGCTGGTTCATCAGAATGTTATGTCAATGATACAGTCTCAACGTGGGGGACTATTTGACCCGATTTATACAGAGAGTTTAGAGGATAATTGGCAAGGTGATTATATCTACTATGGAGAAGATACGGATGGTTCAGCATTGAAATGGCAACTCCTAGATTCAGATAATAAGGATTTTAGTAAGAATGCAAATAGTACTATGTTTTTGTTCTCTGATAAGACTATTGGAACTAGTTTTTGGTATCGTGAAAATGATTATGGTTTTGATTATAGTAATGTAAAGCCAGGGGAAACTCCTATATATTGGCAAAAAGGCTATGAATGGGACAAAAGTGATTTAAAGACTAATATGGAAGATGAAATGAAAAATAAGTTTTCGTCAATTGAAAATGAGGGCATTATTTTTTCTTCAAAAAGTAGTGAAGATGCACAAAATGTAGCGGTTGGTTTGGAAAAATTAGGTACTACAGAAATGACTGCTAGTAAATGGTTTCCTTTAAGTATACAAGAGCTTACCAATAAGTGTTATGGTTTTAGCAGTGTTCCATTTAATAGAAATCAAGCACCTCTTGGATTACATACTGGAGATAAAAGTCGTGTTAGTTCTGATGATAAAAATTATTTAATACGTTCATATGAGGAACATTGGACAAAGCCAATGGAAAATGGAATGCGGTATCATCCTGTATTTGTGTTAAATAGTAACAGTGTATATGGTGCAAATTGTGCTGGAGGATTAAATTATGGAAATATGTACACAGTACAAAGTATGCGTCCAGCAATGAACATAGACACTTCTAAAGTTATGCTGGTTAAAAGTCATAATCAAAAAGAGATTATTGGTATTAAAGCAGTCAACGATAGTAAGACAAATGAGTTTAAATTAACATTACTTGATGATAAACAAAAATTAAATATAGAAAATATTAAGACCGAACGTGATAAGATAACTTTTGATTTTGAAGCAATAGGAAACGGAAAATACTTGAGTGTTGTAGTTCAAGATGAAAATAATAATGTTATGTATTATGGGAATATAAAAGATAATCTAGACAAAGTAAATGTAGGAACAATGACGATTGATTTAAATCAAATTGGATTGAATTCTAAATCATTTAGTTCAGGAGAATATAAATTATCGATTTTTACAGAACAGTTGAATTTCGATAAAAAGACGGATTATTCAAGCAAATTTGTAGACGTAGAAGTTGTACAGAATAACGTACCACCCGCTGTTATTAATAAAGTACCAACAATTGTGGCAGAAGATAAAGTACTGACAGTGGGAGATACATTTGATCCACTGAAAGATGTGACAGCATATGATAATGAAGATGGAATAATCAAGTTAACGGAAGCAAATATTGCAGCAAATGATGTAAATACAAATAAGGAAGGAACATATAATGTAACTTATAAAGTAACAGATAAACAAGGTGCTTCATCAACTAAGACAATTACAATTGATGTAATAGAACGAATAGTTATACCAGAAAATAAACCAGTAGATAAGACAAATAATGATACAAATTCTTCTAATTCTAGTAAGGTGCCACAAACAGGTGATATTAATAATATAGGTGTCTTAGCGGTCACACTTATGATGTCAGGAAGTATCGTAATAGGATGTAACAGAAAGAAAAGTAAGGCTAATAGTCTAAGCGAAAAATAAAATATTAAAAAAATTAATATTTTTTAAATTAGCCATCTAGTATTAGCAAGATTTAAAAATACGCTAAATTGATAAATATTTATATTTATTAGATTAAAATTGATTTATCTCTATTATGATGTTCTAAAACTTATAAGGGTAGATATAGATTATTGATAATATAAAGACAGCCCCATTAAATGTAGTGAACCCTTCTAGTTGGTTGTGATGTGTACCCAGTTTTCTGGACACGTTTAAATTTAGTTTTAAAAAAATTATGC